>JAFTIV010000026.1 GCA_017456685.1 Clostridia bacterium
ATGGTCTTTACCGCGTTTACAAGTGCGGCGCTTGATGCACCAAGAAGCGGTGAGGTCTTGCCTGTTACTATTCTGCCATCGCAAAGCTCGATTGCAACTGCGGGGCCGCCCGTTGCCTCTGCCTTGTCAACTGCTGATTTAATACAGGGTCTTTCGGTGTGAATGTCAATTCCACCGTGCTTCATAATAAGCTTTATTTTATTGATTTCGGTTTCGCAATTATTGCCCTTTCTTTGATTACAGAGTGCGTTATAATAGCGCCTTACGATTTCGCGCTTAGAAGCGCTTCTTACAGCCTCATCATCAAAGATGCAATTGCCTGCCATATTTACACCCATATCGGTTGGGGACTTATAGGGACACTCGCCAAGAATTCCCTCATACATTGAGCGAAGGACTGGGAAAATCTCGACATCGCGGTTATAGTTTACGGCAGTTTCACCATATGCGCTTAGGTGATAGGGGTCTATCATATTTACATCGCTCAAATCAGCGGTTGCAGCCTCATATGCCTCGTTTACTGGGTGGTCGAGAGGAATGTTCCAAATTGGGAAGGTCTCAAACTTCGCGTAGCCCGACTTAATACCGCGCTTTGATTCGTGGTATATTTGAGAGAGGCAGGTTGCCATCTTTCCGCTTCCAGGTCCTGGTGCGGTTACAACAACGAGAGAGCGAGTTGTTTCTATATATTCGTTCTTTCCATAGCCCTTATCGCTTACAACATAATCGATATCGTATGGGTAGTTATCTATTTGATAATGCTTATAAACCTTTATTCCAAGAGCCTCAAGCTTTGCCCTAAAGGCATCTACAACGCTTGATTTTTGGTATCTTGTGAGCACGACACTACCAACATACAAGCCAAAGCCACGGAATGCATCAATAAGGCGCAAAACATCAAGGTCATAGGTAATACCGAGGTCGCCTCTTACCTTGTTTTTTTCAATGTCGGTTGCATTTATTGCAATTATTATTTCTGCTTGGTCCTTTAGCTCGGCAAGCATTCTTATTTTACTATCAGGCTCAAAGCCAGGCAAAACTCTTGAGGCATGGTGGTCGTCAAAGAGCTTACCGCCAAATTCAAGGTAAAGCTTACCGCCAAATTGCGCTATTCTCTCCTTAATCTTGGCTGATTGCAATTTTAAATATTTTTCGTTATCAAATCCTATTTTATACATTACAATGTCCCTCTTTAATCAATGATACAATGAATTGGCAAGCCGTCCCTATAATTGGAATAATGCTCACCCTTAATAAGTGGCAATAAATATTCTATGCACTCGTCTGTTACGCCATTTCCTGCCTCGTTTATGAAGTAAGCAGGAACCCTTTTTATCTTGTTTGCAACCTCGCTTGCGTTTGCGTAGCCGATGGTCACAGCATATTTTCTGCTGTTTCTTCGCTTCATTATGGGCAAAACTCCGTTTTTGCCCTCAAGAGCAAGGCTAACTGCGCCCTTGCCTACGCGTATGCTTTCTAAAATATCCGTTTTTGAGGCGATATGAGCGCCTGCGCGTTGTGGCAAATTAAGCTCAACTGCGCGCACCTTACAGCCGATTTCTCTTTTCAAAAGGTGTGTGAGCATTCTTGCTGTGCCTGAGAGATATTTATGTCCGTAGGCGTCGGTTGTATGATGCTCATCCTCGCTTACATACTCGCCATTTTTATATTTCAAGCCCTCGCTTACGCAAACGACAACATCGGGGTGCTTCTTAAGCGCTTCCTTTACATCATTAACGAATTGCTCAGCGTTAAAAACACGCTCGGGCAGATAAATCAGGTCAACCCCCTTGCCATTTACCATACCGCAAAGCGATGACGAGGCGGTAAGCCAGCCTGCATCTCTGCCCATAATTTCAACTATGGTAACAGCATCAAGGGTATATACGGAAACATCGCGAATAATCTCCTCAACAACGGTTGAGATAAACTTTGCACAGCTTCCAAAGCCTGGGGTGTGGTCGGTTATACAAAGGTCGTTATCAATGGTCTTAGGCACGCCGATTATACGCACCTCGTAATCAACGAGCCTTGAATATCTTGATAATTTATCGACGGTGTCCATTGAGTCATTTCCGCCGATGTAGAAGAAATAGCGAATGTTATGCTTTTTTAGAATTTCAAAAATGCGCTCATAGGGGGCTGTGTCCTCTTCTGGCTTGGGCAATTTTTTTCTACACGAGCCAAGGGCTGATGCAGGTGTTGACTCAAGTAGCCTGAGCTGTCTTGAATCCTCAAAAAAAGAAAAAAGGTCGACAAAATCTTCCTTTAGAAAGCCTTCAATGCCGTTTTTCATTCCGTAGAGGGTATTTATTATATTTTTATTGTCAAGACACGCACGAATTACACCAGAAAGCGTTGCATTTATTGCCGAGGTTGGTCCGCCCGACTGACCTACAATTGCGTTTCCAAAAAGCATACTCTTCCTCCTCATTTTTTTACACATATTTAGTATAGCACAATATATATAAAAAGTCAAAGTTATTTTTCAATATTTTTATACTTTTTTAAAGGGGTTATTTTTTGAGTTTATAAGGCGCGTTTAGAGCTTAATTGGGGAGAATTTTTGCTGGTTTTTAAGTGTTTCACATAAATTTCACACAATTTTTAGGCAATTTACACAAAAAAATTAAAAAATTCTATTTATTTTTGCACAAAGTATGGTATAATAAAGGTACAAAGGTATTTCCTTTGAATTTTCTCACAGAGGTGATTTTATGAAAACTACATTTACAGCAAGACAAATGAAGGTTTTTGATGTTGTTAAGGAAATGGCTGAGAAAAAGCTTTCTAAGCTCGAAAAATTCTTCCCCGAAAATGCCGAGATGGATATCACCTTCTCTATGGCAAACAACCTTGAAATTATAGAGATTACTATTCGCTTCGACGGAATCGTTTTCCGTGCTGAGGAGGCGAAGGATACATTTGCAAACGCAATCGATTCCGCTATTGAGGCGCTTGAAAGACAGATAAGAAAGAACAAGACAAGGCTTCAAAAAAGGCTTCGCGATGAGGGCTTTAAAATTGCTGAGGCTGATCTTCCCGATGTTGAGGAGGAGGTTATGTTCAATGTAAGGACTAAGGCCTTTCCGTTCAAGCCAATGTCGGTTGAGGAGGCAATTTTGCAAATGGAGCTTCTCGGTCACAGCTTTTTCGTGTTTAAGGACGCACAGGACCTTGAAACCTGTGTCGTTTATAAACGCAAAAATGGCGGTTATGGATTGATTGTTCCAGAGGAATAAGCTAATGCTTCAACAAAAAGGGCTATCGCTTGATGCGGTAGCCCTTTG
>JAFTIV010000027.1 GCA_017456685.1 Clostridia bacterium
ATGCAGACCGTTCATTCACATTCATCACAAAGACTCCACCTGCACCAGTCCTCATCAAGAAGGCTGCTGGTATCGAGACCGCTTCTGCAACACCTAACAAGACAAAGGTTGCAAAGCTCACAAAGGAGCAGGTAAAGAAAATCGCTGAAACAAAGATGCCCGACCTCAATGCTGGCTCTCTCGAGGCTGCTATGAGTATGATCGCTGGAACAGCTCGTTCTATGGGTATCACTGTTGAAGAGTAAGATAAGGAGGTAACTTAAGATGAAAAAGGGAAAGAAATATATCGCAAGTGCTGAACTTATCGAATCAGCAAAGCTTTACGATCCTGCAGAGGCTATGAAGCTCGCCTGCGAGACCTCAAAGGCAAAATTTGATGAAACAATCGAGGTTCACGTTCGTTTGGGCGTTGACTCTCGTCACGCGGACCAACAGGTAAGAGGAGCAGTAGTTCTCCCACACGGTACTGGTAAGAAGGTTCGTACTCTCGTATTCGCTCGTGGCGACAAGGCAAAGGCAGCTGAAGAGGCTGGTGCTGACTATGTTGGAGCTGAGGATTATGTAGAGAAGATTACAAAGGAGAACTGGTTTGAGTTCGACGTTGTAATCGCAACACCTGATATGATGGGTGTTATCGGTCGTCTTGGTAAGGTTCTCGGTCCTAAGGGACTTATGCCTAACCCTAAGGCAGGTACAGTAACAATGGATACCGCTAAGGCAGTAACAGACGCTAAGGCTGGTAAGATGGAGGACCGTCTTGACACGACAAACATCATTCACTGTCCAATAGGAAAGGCTTCCTTTGGAACAGAGAAGCTTGAGGAGAACTTCACAACCTTGCTTGGCGCAATTATCAAGGCTAAGCCAGCTGCAGCAAAGGGACAATACATCAAGAGCTGCACCGTTGCATCTACAATGGGCCCTGGCATCAAGGTTAACGCACTTAAGCTCGGCTAATTTAAGTAGCTAAAAACGCATAGACATAAAACAAGGCTTCGCTTGAAGCCTTGTTTTTTGTTAAAGCACCACCTTTTAAGGATATTAGCGCATCTAAAAATACTTTATATAATAAATAATGAAGAAAAAGAGACTCACAACGGGTGAGCCTCTTTTTTAAAAGGGTTAATTATGGATTTTGAACTTAAGTCTCATATTATCTGCTATCATAGCGATGAATTCGGAATTTGTCGGCTTGCCACGGTTATTTTGAATTGTATAACCGAAATAAGAATTCAGGGTGTCAACATCACCTCTGTCCCAAGCGACCTCGATAGCGTGGCGTATTGCCCTCTCAACCCTTGAGGTGGTCGTTGAGTATTTCTTGGCAACCGACGGATAGAGAATTTTAGTTACCGAGTTTATTATTTCTCCGTCCGAGATTGTCATAAGAATCGCTGTCCTCAAGTATTGATACCCTTTTATATGGGCAGGTACTCCAATTTGATGAATGACTTTTGTTACAAGAGTTTCAATGTCGTCCATATTCGGCACCGTTTCCCTCGCACTATAGGGGGCTCTTGCGCTCGCTACTGTTTTAATGTGCTCGCAAAGGCTTGAATAATCAAATGGCTTTAACAGACACATTGACGCACCTGCATTAGTCGCTTCAATAAATACCGTTTGGTTTGATACCATTGAGGCAATAATAAACGCAGGAGGCGCATCTGTGCCAAAGCTGATGCCCTTGCAGTTCTTAATTAGACCAATTCCGTCAAGCCTTGATAGCCACAAATCAGCAATTACAACATCGGGATGTAGGCGAGATATCTTTATTAGCGCCTCTTCGCCATTACTTGCCTCCTCAATGTTACGAAAGCCCTTTCTTAAAAGAGCCTCTCTTGTGGAATGTCGTGCCTGTGAATTTTCGTCTGCAATAAGAATTTTGATGTTTGATTCCATCTACATTTACCTTCTTTCCTTGATTTGCCGACAACATAATTTTACCATAAACTGTAAAAAATTGCAATATGTAATATGTAACAAAATTTTGCCTATATTTTTGTGTATTTTTTACAGTTTTTGTAAATTTCGTGTCAAACAATGTCGAAAAATAAAAAAATTATAAATTTTTGAAAAAACGCGTTATCTGTAAAAAAATGTGATATACTGTATAAGTAATATATTTGAAATGAAGGGATTTTATGCTAAGCTTTAAAAAATTAGAGAAAAATGATTTTGAATGTATAAATAAGTATCTTTTACTCGATACGACAAGAAGCTGTGAAAAAACAGGTGGAGCTCTTATGATGTGGCGCGATTTTTACAGCATCAAATGGACCATTTTCGACGAAACACTTATAATTAGATATGATAACGAAGCCACCCCCTCGTATTTATTGCCAATCGGCAAAAATGTAAAGGGAGCAATCGAGGCTCTTGGAAATGTAACCTATATAGGCGTTTGCGAGGAGAATTTATCTTATTTTTCTAAGCAAACCGCGGAGATAATACCCCACAGAGATAATTACGATTATATATATAGCGCAGAGGCGCTTCGCACCTTTAAGGGCAAAAGCCTTCATGGCAAGAAAAACCATCTAAATCGCTTTAAGGCAACTTATAGCTACGAATTTATCCTTGATGGCGATAAGAATGCACTAATCGAATTTTTTCGCTTAATAGACGAAAAACAGCCTCATTATGACGAGACTGGCGTTGCTGAGTTCGAAGAAACCATAGATATGGTAGAGAATAGAGAGCTGTTTAGACTTCATACAGGAGAAATTCGCGTCAATGGTAAAATAGTTGGAGCAAGCGTTGGCGCTCAAATAGGCGATACGCTCTATGTTCACATTGAAAAGGCGGACAGAGAATACACAGGCTCATATCAAGCCATCGTTGCTGAATTTGCCTCAGCATTCCCAAGCGCTGAATTTATAAATCGTGAGGACGACCTTGGCGAGGAGGGACTAAGAAAGTCAAAGCTTTCCTATAAGCCCCTTTACTTGCTCGAAAAATATATAGTAATTCCTCATTAAAGCACATTGTCAACACTTACCGTTCCGTGCGTTTTAAGCTCATAGATGGCGCGTAAAACAAGCTCAAGCGCTTCGCTTGCTCCGTGCTCGCTTCCACTCTCGATTCTCGCACGAAGCACCAAAAGCCCCTTCTCGAGCTCGTCTGTCTCCTTGTGAGGCACGGATATTGAAATGAGAAGCCTGCTTTTCTCCCAAATATCCTCAAGCTCCTCGAGTTTGCTAATGCTCGGGGAGCTCTTTATTTTGAGCGCTTCCTTTTCCATATCATTCGAAATTTTTGAAACATATAGAGAATTGAGCAAAACTACAACGCAAAGCAAACCGAGCCCAATCACGGAAAACCAAAAAGCCTTCATTTTTCTTCCTTTATAATTATATTTATCTTATTATTATCATCAATCGCCATCAAAAACACCTTTTCTTGCTCTATTTTGCGCTTGTTTAATTCGCTAATAAGCCATTTTTCGTCCTTTTTTACAAGCGCAAGCTCGGATGAGTTTATAGCCCCATCAGTTATAAGCGCGTGCGACACCTTGCTTACCTTAGTATTATCCTTTGGAAAAACGGAGAGCTTTCCGTTCAATTCCAAAATTGCATAATCAACCTCGTCAATGCTTCCTATATCCTTTAGCCTAAGCTCTGACAAAAGCTCGCTGACACTTATTCTTAATCGTGATAGCTCCTCTTGGTTAAGCACACCATTTCGAATAATGATGCTCGGTGCTCCCATAAACGCACGCCTAAACCTTGGAAGCTTAGTGACAAGAAAGGAGGTTATCACTTCCATAGCAAACAAAAATACAAGCAGGATAATCGAATAGGCAATAGGAATTGAAATGTCCTGTATAGGATTTATCGCAAGCTCGGACAGCATAAAGGTTGTAATTAACTCGGATAATTGCATCTCACCAACCTGTCGCTTTCCCATAAGCCTTATGGCAAAGGTGAATAAAACATATATAATAGCCGTTCTTATAAGTACAGTTGCCAT
>JAFTIV010000028.1 GCA_017456685.1 Clostridia bacterium
ACAACCTTCTTGAAAAGGTTGATACCCTCATCGTAGGTGGCGGTATGGCATACACCTTCTTCAAGGCTATGGGCTACAATGTTGGAACATCACTTTGCGAGGACGATAAGGTTGAGCTCGCTAAGGAAATGATGGCAAAGGCAGAGGCTAAGGGCGTTAAGTTCCTTCTCCCTGTTGATAATAAGCTCGGCAAGGAGTACGACGAGAATACAGACTCTAAGTTCTGTGACTCAAACGCATTCCCAGAGGGCTGGATGGGTCTTGACATCGGTCCTAAGACACAGGAATTGTTCGCAAATGCTATAAACGGCGCTGGTACTGTTGTATGGAATGGTCCTATGGGCGTTAGCGAGTGGAAAAACTTCGCAAGCGGAACAGAGGCAGTTGCAGAGGCAGTTGCAAATAGCGGTGCTATTTCAATCATCGGTGGCGGAGACTCTGCTGCAGCAGTTGAGAAGCTTGGCTATGCTGACAGAATGACCCATATCTCCACAGGTGGTGGTGCTTCACTTGAGTTCCTCGAGGGACTTGAGCTCCCAGGCATTGCTTGCCTTATGGATAAGGAATAATCTCGAATAATCGACACATATTTGCGTTTGTGCCTCGCGCACAAACGCAAATTGCATATAACTAAAACTAAACATAAAAGAGGACATAAAAATGAGAAGAAAAGTAATTGCAGGAAACTGGAAGATGAATATGACCCCCTCACAGGCTAAGGCTCTTATCGAGGAAACAAAGCCACTCGTTGCAGGCAAGGACAATTGTGATGTAATCTTCTGCGTTCCATTCGTTGATATTCACGCAGCTCAAGAGGCAGCAAAGGGCTCAAACATCAAAATCGGTGCAGAGAATGTTCACTTCGCTCCTAAGGGCGCATACACAGGCGAGATTTCAGCTGAAATGCTTAAGGAGTGTGGCGTTGATTATGTAATCATCGGTCATAGCGAGAGAAGACAATACTTTGGCGAAACAGACGAAACTGTAAATCTTAGAACAAAGGCAGCTCTTGAGGCTGGTCTTACCGTTATTCTTTGCCTTGGCGAGGTTAAGGAGGAAAGAGTTAACGGAATTACAAACGAGGTTGTTGCTATGCAAACAAAGCTTGACTTGCTCGGCGTTACCGAGGAACAGCTCGCTAATGTTATCATCGCATACGAGCCAGTATGGGCAATCGGTACAGGTCTTACCGCAACACCTGAGCAGGCAGATGAAACCTGTGGCGTAATCCGTGACACAATCGCATCTATCTACTCTAAGGAAGCAGCAGAGAAGATTATCATTCAATACGGCGGTTCTATGAACGCAGCAAACGCTAAAGAGCTTCTTTCAAAGGAGAATGTTGACGGTGGTCTTATCGGTGGCGCTTCACTTAAGGCAAAGGACTTCTCAATTATTGTAGAGGCAGCTCAGTAATTTTCAAAATTCAAGATAAGCTCAAAAAATCCACACTCAGTTGAGTGTGGATTTTTTATTATATCATGTCAATTTTTATATCAACTCTGCCGTTTAGCTCAAGGTCGTCAATGCTTGTAAGATAAACAACGGTTTCGTTTATTGAGTCATCAGGATTTTTCGTCAAATGAATATCCTTTTCGTAGCGTGCCTTGCATTTTGTAGCATCAAAGCAGATGGCAATATTGTCAATCTCAACTCTGCCCTCTGTAATTTTAGGCTCAAAATAGGAAACGAAGCGCTCTGTAAAGCTACGCTCACCCTCAATAGAATACTCATCACAAATATAAATGCTCTCGTCCTCAGCCCTGTAGTGGCGAACGAGCTTTTTTAGAGCTGTAATGTCATAAAGCTCCTTAAAATCAACGCTAAATACACCCTCTTCAAACGATGTATAGGAGCGCGTGTCACGCACATTTGCTTGATATTGTCCGTTGATTATCGGCACATTGTGACCTCTTGATGAGGTCTCAAGATAGGCATATCTTTGAGGCATCTCGAAGTAATCCTTCGTGTAATATCTTGTACCCATATCAATAAGCACCTGACGATTGTCGCGCACAAGCATAAACGAGCCAACATCATTGTGATTATGGCTATCCCCGTTCCAGCCGCCGCGTGCCGCAAGAGAATACTTATTTGTGCGCTTGGTGTACCAACCCGCATCAGGCATATAATATTCTGCATTTTTTAACTCGTCACAGGTGTATTCCGGGTCGTAATACTCAATATACAAAAGCGCGTGAATAAAATGCACGGGAACTGAAAGCCTGCTTTGGTCGGGAACCCAAATCTCATCACCGTAAATTGCCTTTAATGGATATAGAAGGCTTGTAGTGATTTTAATGTCAATTGTAGTGTCACCATAGCAGGTGATAATGTCCTTAGATAGGGCAACCTTTTCAAAAAAGCGACAAATGTCCTTTACCTTAGGGTCGGTAAAGTAGTCAATTTCGCCATTTGTAAATTCCTTTAGCAGAATTGCATAAAGTACAAAATTTGAAAGACCGTAGCCCCAATAGCCTGCGCCCTCGTAGCATACGCCGTCGTTAGAGAAGCCTGCAATAAATTTGCGCATATTCTCATTAAAGCGAGGCAAAAGCGCCTTGAATTCCTCGGGATACTTGAGCATAAGAGCCATACCCGTATTGCCTGCACAAACAGCAGTCCAGTTGTTGTATCTATCCTCCCAGTGCCAGACCTTAGCCTTAAAGGGCTCTAAAATCCTACGGCGAAGCTCTGTGTCAATTCTTTTTCTAATAAGAGGGTGAAGCTTGTCGCCCATAAGATAGTCAATTAGTGCAATTGATGCGCCAATCGCAGTCGAGGCAAGGTCAAGCTCGTAGTAATTTTCCTCATTTATGTCGGGGACGTGTGCGTGAATTGCCCAAACATATATAGAAAGCACATCATAAAGCGCATCCTCAAGCTTGCTTATATATTCACCGCCCCAAAACAAAGCCTTGTATGCGGTTATATAAAGAGTGTCAATGTGCTGATTTAGCGCGAATTCATAAAGGTTTCTCTCACCCTTTTCGGCAAACATTCTAAATTTTGAAAATTTGAGCATAAGAGGCTCATCAAAGCTTCTTTTTGCATACAAATCCTCGTATTCCTTACGCACAGAAGCGTATTTTTCGCTCTCGCGATATTCACGAAGAAAGGCCTCGCTTTTGAATTTTTCAAGCATTTTAAATTACCTCAACCCTAAATTCGAAGCTGTCAGTAGGCTCCTTAACCTTGATGTTAATGCAATAAACATCCTGCCCTGTGGCGATATTTCCGTCAGTATCAAGAGTAACAGCGCGAACCTCTGTCTCATAATCAGCATCGGCAAGCGATGGGTCGAACAAAATTCTAACCCCATAAACTATAATCTCGCCTGACTTAATCTCGGGCTTGTCATAGGAAACAAGACGCTCGATAAATGTATCAACACCACCAAAGCTATCAGTAATGCTAACACCGCTTGCATCGGGCGCGTATTTTCTTATAAGCTTAAGGTCCTTAATGTCATAAAGCTCGTGAAAATCAATGCTTATAACGCCGTTTTCGTAGCTTGTATATGAGCGAGTTCCAGGAATGTTAGCTTGGTATTTTCCGTTGATTATGGGCACATTG
>JAFTIV010000029.1 GCA_017456685.1 Clostridia bacterium
CCATATTTTAGGAGCTTTTCAATATTCATTTGTAGCAGGAGTCGATTTTTTTGCATCATTTTTGCTTGTTTCCTTACCATATCTTTTAAAGGACATAATATTGCTTCCTCTTGCTTATCTTTTATATAAAAAGCTAAAAAGAATAATAAAAGAATAAAAACCAACGAAATTTTTCGTTGGTTTTTATTTATTTTTTCTTGTAGTGACAGGGAGATATGTAAAATTCGTCGAGATTTATAACATACGAGCCATCATCACATTTTGTGTAGCCAGATATTTCGGCTAATCGTTCTGTTGTGGCATTAGGCAAAATAGAAGAGCTTTTTAGTCCGCATCTGTGCATAAAGTTCATCGCGGTGCGAAGCATAATTATCATTGCTTCCTCGTCGTTTGAATTAGGCGCGGTTTTAAAGCCGTCAATAACACCGCAATCATTCGCAAAGTAGAATTGACAAGTGCCCAAAAAATCGCCGTCGTCAGCTCTGTAGGCAAACGAGCTTATGTTGAAATCAACGCCACAAAGCTCACAAAGCTCCTTTTGAATATTTTTATCTTGAATAGGTAATACCGTAAGCATAATATCTCCTTAAATAGTCTCTCTTTTCCCTTTTAAATAATCAACCTCGTCGGGGGAGAGCTCTCTCCATTTTCCGCGTTCAAGGTCGCCAAGCTTAAGCTTTCCAATGGAAATTCTTGTAAGCCTCATTATTGTGAGAGAGCAAGCCTCACACATTTTTCTAATTTGTCTGTTTCTTCCCTCGCTAAGGGTAAATAGAGTATTAGTTGCGCCATTTTTTACAGATATTATTCGAACCTTTACAGGCTTTAGCTTATATCCGTCAATTTCCATGGGAGAGGTAAGCCTTAAGAGCATTTCTTGAGAAATTTCACCTTTTATAATAACACTGTAGGTTTTAGGCATATTTCCCTTTGGATGAGTAAGTCTATTAGTTAATTCGCCATCATTTGTTAAAATTAGCAATCCCTCGGAATACATATCAAGCCTGCCAACGGGATAAACTCTCTCACCAACACCCGACACAAGAGAAAGGACTGTTTCTCGCCCCTTTTCATCGCTGGCAGTACAAACATATCCAAGAGGCTTATTAAGCATTATGTAGCGCTTTTTAGCGCTCAATTGGTTTTTAATAATCTTGCCATTAAAGGTGACAACATCGTTTTCTGGATCAACCTTGTCACCAACCTTGGCAATAATGCCATTTATTTTAACATTTCCCGCTTCAATAACCTTTTCTGCGCTTCTGCGCGACATAATGTTATTGTCGGTGAAAAACTTTTGAAGTCTTATTTTTTCCATATTAGCCAAAAATTCTTTCAAAAATAGATTTTTTGTAATTTATATTTTTCACGCTTTCTATAGTATATAACTCTACAGAAGCAATTTTCTCATCATCAAGATAATAGGAAATTTGTCCGACAGAGTCGCCTTGATTGACGGGAGCAAAAAGAAATCTTTTCGTTTCAAGCACGGCGTTGATATTTTCAGCCTGCCCCCTTTTAAGCGTTATTGATAAAGAGGATAGGTTAGAGCATAGCACCTCGTCGCTTTGACCGTTTATGCAATTAAGCGCAATTGTGTAGTCCCCTACATTTGCGAGTGTAATTGACTCGTATTCTCCAAAGCCCAAATCGAGCATTTGCTTATGGTCGTGCCAATCGGTAGGCGCATTTAGCGTCACCGCTATAAGAATAGCTCCATCTCGTTCTGCACAAGAAACTAAGCATCTACCGCTTTTTCTTGTAAATCCAGTTTTTATACCTATAGCGCCTTCATAGCGGTTTAAAAGCTTGTTGTGATTTATTAAAACGCGTACAGAATTTTCACTTGAGGGTATAATTTCCTTGGTAGTAGATACTATTTCCCTGAAAATAGGATTTTGCATAGCATATCTTGCTATCATAGCAAGCTCATATGCCGTGGTATAATGCTCCTCGTTATCAAGACCATGGGGATTAGTAAAATGAGTATTTATAAGTCCAAGCTCACGCGCCTTTTCATTCATCATATCGGCAAAGGTATCGACATCCCCACTGGTGTGAATGGCTAAGGCTACAGAAGCATCATTGGCACTCGACAAAAGAAGCGCATAGAGAAGCTCTCTAACACTAAGCTCCTCGCCCTCCTTTAAATATATGGACGAGCCCTCAACACCAACAGCCTCAAGAGGTATTTTAACAATTTCATCAAGCTCTGCGTTTTCTATAACGATAATTGCAGTCATAATCTTTGTTGTGCTTGCCATAGGCGCACGCGTGTTTTCACATTTTGAGTATATAACATCACCACTTTGAGCCTCTATTAGCACTGCGTGCTCAGCAGAAACTGAAAGAGCAGAGATAGATACACACATTATGCCTATAATGGCAAAAAAAGCGCAACAAAAGAATAATTTTTTTAACATAATAAATTCTCCATAAAAGCATTTACGGAATTATTATGTGCAAAAATCAAGAAGATATTCGACTTCTATCAGTCAACGACCTCGTCGTCCTTTTCCTTTTTAGGGAAAAGCTTTTTTATTTTTTCGATAAGCTCAGGTGTATTTTCAACAAAGTCAACAACTCTTGTAACAGGGTCAACAGAAGGAGCCTCAATGTTAAGAAGCTCAACCTTTCCCTTAGGGCTTATGACTAAAAATCCAAGAGGAGAAACAGTTACGCCTGTTCCGCCACCACCACCAAAATTCTTCTCGGTAGTGCTTTTCTTACCAAAATAATCAATTCCACCAGATGCAATACCAACAAACACCTTAGAAACTGGAATAATTACAGTGCCACTTTCGGTGGTTATAGGAGTTCCAGTAACAGTATTGGCATCTACCATACTTTTAACATTTTCAAGCGCGGTTCTAATAAGTTCACTTTGCTTCGATTGTTCCATCTTTTTCAGCCTCCAATAATTTTTCCTTTATGAGCTTGTAGCTAAAGAAGGTCTTCAAGCCCTTTATTCCAAGTGGGAAAACAGAGAATACGCGTAAATATAATTCGCAATTCAATTCGACCCACGATTTTTGCGATATAAAATTTGCTCTAATATCAATGCTTGATGAGCGCGTTTTGTCAACATTCGAAATGTTGTCAAGAAGCTCAATAGCGTAAGCCACGCTTTGCGTGACAGCACCATAAGCAAGAGCAGTTTTGCAGGCATCCTCGCATCCAATGTCTGCGTGAATTTTTAAAAATCTAATATGAAGCTTACCAAAAAAGCTTGATATGAAATCAGCCACAACATCCTTCATTGCCTTTATTAAGCGAATGATTTTATCAGGAGTGGTCTTGACTCTTTCCTTGGGCTTGCCAGAGCCACGCTTTGACTTGCTTTTGGGCTTTTCCTTGTGCTTTTTGTCTTCTTCGGGATATAGTCTAAATTTCAAAAAGAGAAATTTGAGATATACCGAGAAGCTATCCTCGTAAGCTAATACAAGCTTGATTTTTGAGCATAGTAGCAGGATAATAAGCAGTAAAAGTCCACCTAAAATCCAGCACCATAAGGGAATCGGCATAGCTCAACCTCCTTAAAGCATTATTATTCCTCATCGGCAGACTCATCATCCTCGTCAGGCTCGTCAATAGGATTACTATCATCATCCTCATCAGGGACGTCAATATGAATATTTTCGCTGTTTTCCTCACTTGATGAAAAGTATTCTATTTCAATAGGAATAATTTCACCCTCGTTTTCATTTCTTTGGATTTCAACATAGGGAAGCTGCTCAAGCGATTCTATTCCAAAGCATCTTAGGAAGGTAGCCGTTGTTCTGTAAAGATTAGGTCTTCCAGGAACATCAAGCCTGCCACAAACCTCTATGAGATTCTTCTCCAAGAGACTTCCAACTATGTATGCACTATCAACACCTCTTACATCATCAATAAATGCTCTTGTAGTAGGTTGATTATATGCAATTATGGCAAGAACCTCAAGCGAGGAGCTTGAAAGGTTTCCGCCCTTTCTTATGCCAAGAGCTGCCTTTATATAAGGCAAAAATTCCTCTCTTGTGCAAAGCTGACACGAGTTTTCAAATGCGAGAAGCATTATTCCGCGTCTTTCGTTATCATTGTATTTTTGAGCAAATGCAATCACCTTTTTCTTAATTTGCGCTTCAAAGTAGCCAAGAACCTCAGCAAGCTTTGCGTAGGTTACAGGATGTCCTGCTGCAAAAAGAATGGCTTCAATCGCCTTTTCAAGGTTTTTATTGTCAATTTGCTTTATCTCTTCATTTTGAATATTATCCATTTTCTACCTCTTGTGCATTTCTTATTTTACCTGGATAAAGCTTTAAATAAATATTGTCTCCAAGGTCTATTATGCCGTCCCTTTGCATAGAGTCAACATCCTCTACAATAGAAACTCTACCTGCCTTTAGCATCTCTAATATAGCCATAAAGGTGGCAACAAGCATATGCTTGTTCATAACATCCTCAAAACAGAGAAGTGCATTTACATTTCCTCCGTTTGCAAGAAGAAGCCTAAGTATATGATAAACTCTTTCGCCGACGGAAACGGTTTTGTGACTTATAAGTGGCTTTATTTTTTCTATAGATACCTGCTCGTCGGGGACCTTTAGAGAGTTCATAATCTTGACAATTGCAAGAGAAAGTAGGTTTATGTCATGCTCAGCAACATAAGAACGATCGGCAGAAATTTCATCAGTATCCTTTACAATTCTTCCGCTAAAGTTAGTGAACATCGCATTAAGCTCCTGAGATGCCTCTTTAGCGCGCTCGTATTCCGCCTGAAGCATAAGGGCGCGTGCAAGTGCCTCTCTTGGGTCCTCCTCTTCCTCGGTGGCCCTTGGTAATAGAGTTTTGCTCTTTATATGCATAAGGTGAGATGCCATAACGATGAATTCAGCCGCAAGCTCAATATCCATAGCCTCCATTTCCGCAATATAATCCATATACTGGTCACAGAGAAGAGATATTTGAATATCCTTAATGTCCATCTTGTTCTTTACAACAAGAGAAAGAAGGACAGAGAGCGGACCTCTAAATTCATCTAAGGTAAATATCATCTCATCAGTATTAAACTCGTCCTCTTGTGTCACTTGCGACACATCAATCTCGTTTTGTTCCATTTTTTACCTCAAAAGAATAGTGAAAATAGTGACATCATACTATTAAATATTAGATTTACAAGATATGATAGCCAACCAACAATCGTTCCATTCAGGAAACGATTGTCAATAAAAAGTATAGCAAAAAAGCCAAGGGCGATTTCTCGCTCGTATCTCATTACCTTGAAATAAGCCTTGTCTGGCAAGAATGCAAATAATATTCTTGAGCCATCAAGAGGAGGCAGAGGGATAAGGTTGAATAGAGCAAGAGATATATTTAGCCACGCAAAGTTGAATAAAAATAGTAACCATGAATAGCATAGCCAATATGCAAAATTTTGGGAAGCAAAGCTTACATTCTCAAGCAAGTGTAATGAGAGAGAATACAAAAAACAGCCTATAAATCCAAGTAATATATTTGCGACAGGTCCCGCAAGGGCGGAAAGGGCAATATCTCTCTTGGGCTTTTTAAAATAGCGCGCGTTTATAGGCACAGGCTTTGCCCAGCCGAAACGGAATAAAAGCATACAAATAGCGCCAATTATATCGATATGCTTTATAGGGTTTAATGATAGCCTGCCGAGGCTTTTTGCAGTGTTATCGCCACAAAGATACGCGACAAATCCGTGCGCACATTCGTGAAAGGTAAGAGCGATAAGCACAACTGGCACGCTTATCAATAATTCGATAAGAAAATCAATCATTTTTCTGCATAATAGAGAATTTCTTTCCACAAATCATCCTTACCCTCTTTTGTTTCGGAGGAGAAGAGTATAATTGTGGTTCCTTCTCTTAAAACAGGATTTGTTATAAGTGCCTTAACAGCCTTTTCGCGCTCTGTTTTGTTGAGCTTATCGGTCTTGGTGGCAACTATGATATATGGCAAATCCATTTCATTCATAAATGAAATCATATCAATATCATCTCTTGTGTAGCCAATACGCGAGTCAACAAGCTGAACAACAAGCTTTAGAAGGTCTATGTTAGGATTTTTTGTGAAATATCCATCAACAAGATTTGACCAAACAATTTGCTCCTGTGCGGTACGCTTAGCATAGCCATATCCAGGCAAATCAACTAAAAAAAGCTTTGAGTCAATATCATAAAAATTAACAGTAATGGTCTTTCCTGGAGCGCTACTTACTCTTGCCAGTCCTTTTCTGTTAAGCAGAGAGTTAATAAGCGAGCTTTTTCCAACATTAGAACGACCAGAAAAGGCAATTTGTGGCACGGGATTTCTCAAAAATTGAGAAGGCTTTCCCGCGCTTATTTTAAGTGTAGCATTATTTGTGTTTATTTTCATAGCTTAGTTTCTGCCTTTGCATAATGTCCAATAAATGCGATTATTTCCTCATTGGAAAATGCGACCTTAAATACATCCTCGAGCGTCTTGCAGGGGATAAAGGTTACATTGTCTCGAACAACAGGATCTATTTCGACAAGATCCTTCAGGTTCTTGTCGGGAATTAAAATTGTTCTTATGCCTGCAGTATATGCAGCAATGGTTTTTTCCTTAAGTCCACCGACGGGCAAAACATTTCCTCTTAATGAAATCTCGCCAGTCATAGCAATGTCGCGTCTTACAGGACGCGAGGAGAGAACACTAACGAGCGCAGTTGTCATGGTAACGCCTGCACTTGGACCATCCTTTGGAACCGCTCCCTCTGGTGCATGGATGTGAATGTCGCAATTTGCATAAAACTCTGGATCAACTAAAAGAGCTCTTGCATTAGCTCGAATATAGCTGACAGCAATGCTTGCAGATTCTTTCATTACATCTCCAAAAAGTCCGGTAAGCTGGATTTTGCCAGTAC
>JAFTIV010000030.1 GCA_017456685.1 Clostridia bacterium
CTATCCTTGCAAATTCTAATTTTTTGTTTCAAAACGGTGCTAATCACGGTGGTGTGGTGTTTGGACAAGATATATATGATTCTATACTCGAACATTGTTTTATGAGCATATATCTATCGTGGGAGAATTTTTTAGAAGATGCGTTTATTCTTTACCTTCTCGATCAAGCGGATATAAAAGGAAATAAGTACACTCGATTTGCATATCCTCAAGACGAAGATCACGCATATAGTTTATTAAAAGGAACAAAGCAATATCCGGATTGGACAAGTATTGATACAGTCAACACTCTTTCTAATTTGTTTTTTGAGAATTCTGGTCCGTTCGCACTTTTGCGTAGCAATCCTGTTGAGTTTTCGCAAATGAAAACAATCAGAAATAGGATTTCTCACGTTTCTAAACAAAGTATTAAAGCGTTTAATAAATTAACTAACACTCAAATCGCAACAACTAATATGAGTGCTGCCAATTTTTTATCTACATTGAAAGATCATACTACGACTACCTACTATTCATATTACACCGACATTATAAAGTCGTATGTTGAGGCGATATGCAATAAATAATGGCAACATTATGGCAACAAAAAATCTGATAGCCAATAGGTTATGGATAATACAAATAATTAAAATAATCTTAACTAAATTATCTAAACGAAATTGTTTAGGTCAAGAAAGTTAGGAGCGAGTGGGAATAATATTTACTAATTTCACATTACAAAAAGCCTCGCGTTTGCGAGGCTTTTATTTTGTGTTTTTGTGCAATTTGCACAAAAATATGCCACTCCCTCCCGATTTTTGTGCAAATTGTCTTGACTTGAGTGTATCACATATGATATTATAAGAAAAAGAACTATTTTTATATCGTGGGTAACACAAAAAAGGAGATATTATGAAAAGGAAAATTTTTTTGGCTATGCTTGCTTGCGTAGTGCTTTGTGCTTTTCTCGCTATTTGCGCAAGCGCAGCAACAACAAATGAGTTCGGCACGGTTGAAACGAGCTCGACAATCGACCTTACAGGAATGGCTACCGACACGGATTTGCGCGTGGTTCTTTACGACGGAACAGAATATCACACATACCCTGCACAGTACATTGTTACAAGCGCAACTGACATCACTCTTGATTTCACAAAAATCAATGCGGCTTTTGGTAAGGAGTATTCAACTGCAAACGACAGTGTAATCCGCATCGAGATACCAAGGCATGTAAAGACTATTGTAGGCGGAGTGTTCAACTATGGCAAGAACGACAATTTGGTTGAGGTATTCTTCCCTGCCGGTTCAACTGTCACAACACTCAAATGGGGTTGCTTTGAGCAGAACAAAGGACTCCAAAAAATCAATCTTCCGGCAAGCCTTACAACTTTTGACGGACAGAACAATTTTGCAAAATGCTCATCTTTAAAGTATGTAACCTTTGACGAGGGATATTCTGTCAGCTATATTCCCCTCAATTGCTTTCAAAGCTGTTCTTCACTTGAATACATTAAGTTTCCAAACTGTGTAACAGAAATAAGAGGCGGAGCGTTTGGCTCTTGCTCTAATCTAAAGACCATAATTTTTGGTGATAGCCTGCAAACAATGGGCGGTCCTATGTCAGACAGCTCTACCTCGGGCTCTGTATGGTACTTGCCTGCAAGCTTCTATTCCTCAAGCGTTACATCAACCCCTCCATCAAATATGTTCCACTGGGCAGGTGCTCAAACTAACGGTGTCAGCGGAACAAACAACCACCCCCAGAATATAACCTTTGTTTATACAGGCACTAAGGCTGAGGCTGAGGCGCTTCAAGCAAGATTTAAGGCGGCAGACGCACAAACAGGCGAAGGCTGTGTGGGTCTTTCAAGGCTTTACGACGCAACTCTTTGCACAGAGGAAGAATACGAGCAATTGACCGGCAAGAAAATTGGCGAAATTGCAACAGGATATTATCTTGTTTATGGCTACAACAAGTGCAAGGCATTCTATGAAAACGAGCATAATTACGGCGATGTCAACAGCTGTACTGTTGATGCAAAATGTGAAAGAAACTGCGGTCACGCTGTAAAATCACAATTCACAGAGCACAAGATGGTAAAGAGCTTCACCTATGCAAACGGCTTTGATAGCAATGGAGTATATAGCTGTATTTGCGAAAATGCAAGCTACTGTATTGGTGTAGGCGCGAGCGAGACCTATGTAAAGAGCGAGGTTAAGGCTCCTATTATCAAATTCAAGGGATACTCTGTTCCTGAAAATACAACTGTTAAGGGCATCAATGCGGGCTTTAGCATTGATACGGTGCTTCTTGAGCTTTACAATGATATAAACACTGTTGATGCAAGCCTTACACTTTTTATGGTTAATTCTAAGAGTGGCAACGCAGACATTTCAAAAATCCTCGATGGTGCTACTCTTGAGCTTGCTGATGGTGTAAAGGGAATAAATGTAAAGCTTTCATCTATCAACTATACTAATATCAGCATAGAGGTAAGAGGCTTTGATGATAGCACAAACGATGGTGATTTCTACACTCTTAACTTTATTACTGCAATTGCGGTAAAGACCGACAAGGGTATATACTATGTACAGGCAGGGCTTAAGAATTCTCCTAACACAACTCTAAGCATTGATGGCGTGGACTTCAATATAGTAAGCGCGAGCAAGGTTTACGGCAAAGCACCTCAAGCATAAATTTAAAACAAAGACCTTGCAAGCTTTCGCAAGGTCTTTGTTGACTTTTTATAAGGCGTATGCTACAATAAAAATAGAGGATTATCAACACTATGAGAGCTTTTATAGCGAGGTACGATTATGAAGGAAAAAAAGCATAAGAAATTAAAGATATTTTTTATTTGTCTTGCCGTTTTTGTTTTAATTGTTCTTTTCACTCCGTTTATAGTTTTGCACTACGATGATGGCGGAACTACCACATATTTCGCGCTTACATACAAAATAGTAGATTGGAAAAAGGACTTAGATTATCCCGATGTCGAGCAAAGGACTCGTATTTATTTCTTCCCAGACAACCTCAAGGACCTTGACGAGCTTTGGGAAATAAAGCACTAAAAATAATTCAAGGGCTGTTGCACTAAGCGACAGCCCTTTTACTTTTATTCATATACCGTTGAGTCACCGAAGGGGGCGCTTGAATATGCCCTTGCACAGAATTGGGCGAGCACGGTATTCTCTATTTTTTGCTCATTAAGCTCCGCTGTGCCTGCGCCAAGTGCGAAAATCGGCACATTTTTGTTTGTATGGTTAAATGAGCCAAAGTAGTATTTTCCAGGGGTTGTTGGCACGAGGTTACCCGTTTCGTGGTCGGCGGTTACTATCAGTGCAACCTCGGGGTGCATAAGGGTAAACTGTGTTGCGTAAGCGATTGCATCATTAAAGCGCTTCACAGTATCAATTACGCCCTGCGCATCCTTTGAGTGCGCCTTTTTATCTATAATTCCCTCCTCAATCATAACAAAAAAGGCAGAGTTGTTTTGCGAAATTTGATTAAGTGCGGTTTTTGTGTGCGTAGTCAGCTCATCTCCTACATCGCCTTGACAGTAATCTATCGCGCCAGACTGCACAAGTGCGTTTATTTGTTCGGTGAGCGCTTCATCGTTATCACGAGAGGCATCATGACACATATATGAAGATGGGGTTGCTCCTGTTATAAGGTCGGTTGAAATAACCGCGGTTTTTGCGCCCTGCTCGTGAGCGAGCTCGCGAACATTTTTTAGAGGATTTAAGTCCTTGTCTATGCCTATGTAGCCGTTTATTGTCTTATAGCCTGTAGCCATTGCGGTGGCAGAGGCTGCGCTATCTGTGAAGCTTGCGTCGCCATTTATAACCGACAGCGAGCGTGTAATCGAGGTTGCCTTGCTTGGGAAGCTTTTCGCTATAAATGAAAATTCCGCCTTTTCCTCAGCCATTTGAATGTGTGCTTCACCCATTCCGTCACCTATCATAAATATAACGCTACTGTAGGCATTTGGGGCACTATATGTGTATGCGCAGGGCTCGCTTGGCAATTTTGAGGTATATATTTTATCGCCACTTATCGCGCCATATGCGCTTGCAAGCGCATAGCAGGCAGAGCCTATATAAATTTCATAGCCCCTTAGGACAATCTTGTCCTCGCTTGTAAAAATTGTATATTGTCCGTTATCAAGGGCAAGCGAGATTTGTGACTCCTCTCTTGAGGTTTCGCCCAAAAGGATTTCCTTCTCGCGCTCAGGCTCGCTATCAAGACATATGCCTACCGTTTTTCCCGTTTTCTCGAAAAGGAGCGAGCTTAGACACTCTGCCGAGTATTTAGTTGACAAATCTGCATTCTCGGGAATTACAATTGTATATTCCTCGATGCACACGCCCTCGTCCTTTTTGCAAGAAAAAAGCGTGAGCGAGCTAAATAGCACCAAAAGGGCTAAGGCTACGCATAATAATCTTTTCATTTTTAACCTCTTTTTTAGTTAATCTTCATTTATATAAGCATCAAATTATGCTCTTTACAAGGGCATATGTGTCGATATAACGCTTACTCTTGCCATTTTCCCAGCTACCGAAGCGCTCATAGGTATCAGGTCCTACAAAGTTAGGCTCAAGCTCAACTGTGTGGAATGGTCCTAAGAGGTTTCGATTTGAAAGGGTAATGGTAAGCTCAAGCTCATTTACGCCCGCCTTAAGGAAGCGCGAAAGGTCAAGGCGATTGCTCATCATCATTCTACCAGCACACTCGCCATTCACCCTTACATCAATTATGTGGAAGGGCTTGTCGATAATTAGCTCCTTATTTGTGCTATCAACGACAATTTTTCGACTTAGAGTAATGTCGCCTGCCAAGAATGGGAAGCCATCTGCTACAATGCTTGATATCTTCCTTGGCTGAGCATCAATATAGAAATCGCTACCTATCACAATTTTGCCATTTTCGTGCTCCTTTAAGCTTCCATAAACGCCAAAATCGCCCTTTAGATATATAGGCTCAAGCTCTGTATCATATGCAAGGCAATTCTTCAAGCCCTCGGTTACATTGTCGCCAAAGAGCGCGTAATAAACATTCTCCCCCTGATAGTAATCAAGCTCAAGTATTATCTCGTTTTTACCGATTACAAGTGACGAGGCAACATCTGCACTAAGCTTTGCAAGCTCCCAGTCGCTCTTTTTCGTCTTATGCTCTATTCCGTTTACGATAAGGGCGCGAATTTGCTCGTTTTCAATAAATGCCTCACACCTGCTTGGCAATTTCTTGATCTCGACCTCGTATTTTAGCCACAGAGTGCCCTCGTGCCTATCCTTAAGAAGCGTATCGAATATGCACATATGGTGAAGAGGCTTTGAAAAGTCAATTCCGTTTTTCGAGAAGCGCGCAAGGTCAAGGGTTATATAGTTATCTGTTGGAGCAACACTCCATTTTCCGTCCTCAAGCACAAGGGGCTCAAGCACTTTTTGGGCGGTGGGAGTGTCGCTTGTTGGGAATAACAGACACGATTCCGCCTCATCAAGCGTGATGCTTGTAGGCACAACCTTGTAGGTGTCGCTAAGAATATCATACGATTTAAAGGCATTTACTCCGTCAAGCTCAAGCTCTATTGTGGATTTTTTACCGAGGTTCACGGCATAGATAAAGTCCTGACCATAATCGTGGCGACGATATGTCACGCGCACACTCTTATTATTCTTTAGCTTAAGGCGCTGGTCCTCTACAATTTTTTCCCAGCTTGTATTTGTTTTAAGGTAGGTGTACTTATATGGCTCGCCCTCGAGGTATTCGGGCTTATCATCGCACATAAGAACATAGCCACCTGTATAGATAAACTCACGAAGAAGAGCCTCGGTTGACTTATCCATTGTATAAATTCTTGGTAGTATTATGTACTTATATCTGCACTCTCCAACTACAAGCTCTCCGTTTTCAACGCGTGCGTGCCTTGCCATTATCACCTCGTCAAGGAAATGGTGACCTACACCAAGCCTACAAAGCTTATTCATAACTGAGTCAAGCGAGCTTTCAAGTGAGCGAATACCTATGCAATTTCCGTCCTCTGTGCGCTTATAATCAAAATATGCACTACGGATTGGGTGAAGCACTCCTACATTCACAAGCTCGGTGCTTTCAGCAAGAAGCTTGCCGAGCATAGCGAAATAATCATTAAACTCGCGAAAGCCCTTTTTAATCCAAGGATTTATGCTTGAAAAGTGCAAGGGGTAATCGCGCTTTCTCTGTCCGTGCTCCTCGTATGGCAAAAGGTGCTGACACATTAGATTTACTCCGCCTACATATTGGCTTTCAGCTATTAGCTTTAGCTCTAATGGAGTCATATTCCAGCCACAGCCCGCAAAGGTTTCAGTAAGTGCCTGATGCTTTCCAAGCTGAGCGCAAACGCTTGATACCTGCTTTTGTGCAAGCTCATTTCCAAGCCACTTGCCAAGGTAGTCAAGGCCAGGGATATGCTCATACTCATAAAACGGCATAATTCCCGCACAGCATAGCATTTGTCCCGAAAGACATCCCTCCTCTATGTAGTGGCCTGTGAGCTTATAGCCGTATTTATCGCACCAGTCGTAAATTTTCTTGGCAAAATTCTCAAGCATCAGCTCTTGCATCGATTTCCAAAATTTATAACGGAAGGCACGATAGCCCTTTTTCTCAACGAAAAGAAGTCCCAAGCCGTCAAGAATGTCCTCGCCATAGGTCTTTTTAAAATATGGGGGCAAGACCCTTGTATATGGTGTGTCCCAGCGATAATATTGAGGCTCGTCAGTAAAAAAGCCCTTGAGCTCGTATTTATCTCTTAGCCTATACTGCTCGTGCGTGAGGGCGATGAATTTATCGACGAGTTCGGGATTGAGAATATCGGCTGTAGATGTCGAATAATGCTCGTAAACATTAAGACAGCTCTTGCACGGGGCGCTAACCCTTACAAGCTCATCACCGCTTATATCATACGACACAAGCGCATCCTTATCGTAATCTCCTATTTTATAGGTTAAATATCTATCGTGATTTTCTATGTCCTCAAGAAGCTTACCGCCAACAAATCCGCTTGGCCAGCCATTTTCGTCGTAGGCATATGCCTCCATTCCAAGCTCGTAGGCGCGCTTAGAGCACGCCTCTATACATTCGTGCCACTTGTCCCCGAGATACTCGGTTTTAAGTCCACCTCTTGCGTGCATAAAAAATCCGCCTATTCCGTTTTCGTGCATCCATTCAACCTGCTTAACGAGCTTTTCCTTATCAAGCTCATCATTCCAAGACCAAAACGGCAGGCTTCTGTATTTGTTTTCTACCCTTTTCATAGCTCTCTCCCTTGAGGAATTCTGTTGATTTTATTTTAGCACATATGCACGCAAAAAGCAATACAAAAGCGAGGCTTTTGCCTCGCTTTTATGTATATTACATAAGGTCCTTATTGTATATTGCGCGCTCTCCGCCGATGAATTTTGGGCGCACGCGGGCACAAACAAGGCTTGCCTCGCCTATTTTATTTACGCTAAGGCGAACGGGCACAGCAACACTCTTTAGGTGCATACCGATAAGGGTGCTTCCTATATCCATTCCAGCGTCCGCCTTAATCTGCTCAAGCACGACGGGCTCCTCAAGGCGAGAATAGGCAACGGTTGCAAGTGAGCCTCCTGCCTTCTTTTGTGGCACTACATTTACTCTTTCTGCGCCCAAGACCGCCTTACGCTCGGTCACTATTGCGCGATTTAGATGCTCACAGCATTGAATGGCGATATAAATTCCAAGTGGCTTAAGCACCGAATAAATTCCCTCGAAGATTTGCTCCGCGGTGTCGGGGTCCGAATTCGTTCCTATTTTTGAGCCGACAACCTCGCTTGTTGAGCAACCGACAACGAAAATATCTCCTGCCTGAAGCTTAGCTATCTCAACAAGCTCCTTAGTCGCATTTATGCATTGTTCCTTTATAGTCATTTTTATCACCTCGTTTCATATTTCAAAAACATTTTATCACTATTATAAAAAAATGTCAACATTTTTGCGTTTATTCACAATTTATTCACATTTATAGTATATACTAATATAGGTAATAAAAAATAACATATTACATAAACAAAGGAGTTTTAAAAATGGCAAAGCTTAATAAGTTAAACAATGGAATTGGCGTTCGCGGTCCTGTGCTTACAATAGTTATGGACGGCGTTGGTATTGCTCCAGATGGAGCTGGAAATGCTGTAACAAGCGCATACACCCCTACTCTTGATATGCTTATGCAAAATTACCCTTGGGTAAAGCTCAAGGCTCACGGAACTGCTGTCGGTCTTCCTGGTGACGATGATATGGGTAACTCCGAGGTTGGACACAATGCTCTTGGCTCGGGTCAGGTTTTCGCTCAGGGTGCTAAGCTCGTTTCTCAATCAATCGAAAACGGCAAGATGTTCGCATCTAAGACTTGGAATGAGATTATTGCAAATGTAAAGGACAACAATGGTGTTCTTCACTTCCTCGGTCTTTTCTCCGATGGTAATGTTCACTCTCATATCGACCACCTCAAGGCTATGATTGTTCAAGCCAAGAGCGAGGGAGTTAAGACTGTTAGAATTCACACTCTCATCGACGGACGCGATGTTGGCGAAACAAGCGCGCTTGATTATATCGAGCCATTTGAGGAATTCATCGCTTCGCTTCGTGATGATAGCTTTGATATTATGATTGCATCTGGTGGCGGAAGAATGGTTATCACAATGGACCGCTACGAGGCTAACTGGAAGATGGTTGAGGACGGCTGGAAGACTCACGTGCTTGGCGAGGGCAGACAGTTCTGCTGTGCTAAGAAGGCTATTGAGACCTATCGTGAGGAGCTTAAGGTTATCGACCAAGACCTTCCACCATTTGTTATTGCGAAGGACGGAAAGCCTGTTGGTACAATCAATGATGGCGACAGCGTAATCTTCTACAACTTCCGTGGTGACCGTTCAATCGAAATCTCTAAGGCATTTGACGATGCTGACTTTAATAAGTTTGACAGGGTTCGCTTCCCTAAGGTTGTTTACGCAGGTATGCTTGAGTATGATGGCGACCTTCATATTCCTTCAAGATATCTTGTAAATCCACCCGAAATTACAAACACTATGGGTGAGTATCTTGCTGGCACAGGAATTTCTCAGCTTGCAATCTCCGAAACTCAAAAATATGGTCATGTAACCTATTTCTGGAACGGAAACAAGAGTGGCAAGTTTGACGAGGCTCTTGAGACCTACATTGAGGTTCCATCCGATGTTGTTCCATTTGAGCAAAGACCTTGGATGAAGTGTGCGGAAATCACCGACAAGCTCATTGAGTGTCTAAGAAGCGGTAAGTACGACTGCCTAAGAGTAAACTTCCCTAACGGAGATATGGTTGGTCACACAGGTAACCTTTTGGCTACTCGTTGCTCTATGGAGGCTCTTGACCTTCAGCTCAAGAGAATTCTCGATGTTGTTGACGAGCTTGGTGGTGTAGCTGTAATCACAGCTGACCACGGTAATGCTGACGAGATGTACGAGGTTGACAAGAAGGGCGCGCCTAAGACTGACAAAAACGGCAAATTCAAGGCTAAAACAAGCCACACCCTTAACCCTGTTCCTTGCATTATCTATGATAATTTCTACAAGGACAAGTACGAGGTAAAGGCTGACAACGGCGAATTTGGTCTTTCAAATGTTGCATCAACAGTTGCTAACCTTCTCGGCTATGAGGCTCCCTCTATGTGGGACACATCTCTTATCGAGATTAAATAAAAAAGCATCGCAGGGGGCGAAAAATCGCCCCCTGTGTTAATTAAAGGATTGAAAATGAACACAATTTACATAGACAAGGACTTAGTAGTTTGCGAAAAGCCCTATGGTGTCTCCTCGCAGGCAAGCGATGGTGAGAATATGCTTGAGCTAATCAAGAGCGCGCACGACTGTGATGCGTTTGTGGTGCATCGTCTTGACATTACCACGCGCGGGCTTATGGTATATGCCTTAAACGACAGCTCCGCTGGCAATTTATGCGCACAGGTTGCCTCGCACGCCTTCAAAAAGGAATATCTTGCAATTGCTCACAATAATATGCCAGACGAGGGCGAGATGGTTGATTTTCTGTATCACGACAGAATAAAAAACAAGTCCTTTGTAGCTAATAGCGCACGCAAGGGGGCGAAGGAGGCACGGCTACGCTTCAAGACACTTGCAAGAGTGATGCACGAGGGCGAGTGCCTATCGCTTGTAAAAATCGAGCTTTTGACGGGCAGAACGCATCAAATAAGGGCTCAGCTCTCATCGCGTGGGTTTATGCTCTATGGCGATGGCAAATACGGTGCCAAGGACAACGACAAAATCGCGCTTTACTCACACAGTATAGGCTTTTTCCATCCCAAGACGAAAAAGTGGCTAAGCTTCTCTCACTTCCCAGAGTCAAGCGGTGCTTGGGTGCTATTTAAGGATTATTTGAAATAATTAAAAGCAGACCCTTGACGGGTCTGCTTTCTTTTATTCTGTGCTTGCTGAGGCGCTGAGGGTTGGCTTACTTACCCTCTTTTTTCGCCTCGTCTGTATCAGGCTTGTGGCAAATGCCTGACATAGCGCAATTTGAACAACCACAGCCACAGGAGGATTTGCCCTGCTTCTTGTTTTTTACAAGTCTTACGATTATTCCTGCTACAATTGCCAGAAGGAGAATTGATATTGCGATTGTAGCGATATTATTTTTAATAAATTCTAACACAGGGTGTCCCCCCTTTCTATTTTTTTATTTTTTCGAGGCTACAAGCCCCTTGATTTTTTGAGTTAGCGAAAAGCTTGCTGGGCGAGCTACCATATACACAATAAATGCAAGTGCAAGAGCCGATGCGATAAGTCCAAGAGTGCTTGCAAGAGCGCCTATTGTGCCAAAGAGTGCGCCTGTTAAGAGTGAGCCTACCCAGTAAATTATAAGTGATACAAGGTATGCAAAGCCACACTGATAGCCGATTGCGAACCAAGTCCATTTTGCGGAGTTCATTTCGCGCTTGATTGCACCGATTGCGGCAAAGCAGGGCGCGCAAAGAAGGTTGAAGGCAAGGAACGAATAGCCCGCTACCTTTGACATTTCAAAGAAGTCAAGCACACCAAATACAGCTACTACCTCCTCCTTAGCTACAAGACCCATAAAGGTTGCAACTGTTGCTTGAATGCTACCGAAGCCAAGAGGTGCGAATATCCACTTAAGTGCGTCGCCTATATAGCCGAGAATACTGCTTGAAAGCTCCATTTCAAGTGAGAAGCCGAAGCCGTCGCCTGTGCTTCCAAGGTGAGAGGCAATCCAAATTACGATTGTAGAAAGAAGGATTATTGTTCCCGCCTTTTTAATGAAGGACCAGCCTCTTTCCCACATGCTTCTTAAAAGATTTGGGATTGTTGGCATATGGTATGCTGGAAGCTCCATAATGAATGGAGATGGGTCTCCTATAAATGGCTTTGTTTTCTTAAGGATAAGTCCCGAGATAACTACTGCCACTATTCCAAGGAAGTAAGCGCTTGGCGCTACCCACCACGCACCGCCAAAGAGTGCGCCCGATATAAGGGCTATAATTGGAAGCTTTGCTCCGCAGGGGATAAAGCTTGTTGTCATAATTGTCATTCGTCTGTCGCGTTGGTTTTCAATAGTTCTTGATGCCATAATTCCAGGAACGCTACAGCCTGTGCCGATAAGCATAGGAATGAAGGATTTTCCGCTAAGACCGAGCTTTCTAAAGATACGGTCCATAACGAAGGCTATACGAGCCATATATCCGCACGCCTCAAGGAATGCGAGAAGTAAGAATAGAACTAAAATCTGTGGCACGAAGCCAAGAACTGCACCGACACCGCCAACAATACCGTCAACGATAAGTGATGAGAGCCATTCTGCGACAACGGGCTCGCCCTCGTCGTTATAAAATGCCTCATTTAGAAGAACGGGAATACCCTTTACCCATACGCCGTATTCAGCGGGGTCAGGAGCACCCTCAAAGAACGGGTCGAGAATAATGTCTATTGCATAGCCTGCCTCGACAAGAGCAGGTCCGTATGAGCCATATGCCTCCTCAAACGCCTCGTAGTCCTTATCCTCAAATGCGCCAAGAAGCTCCTCTGCTCCTACGACCTCTTTTTCGCTTGCGTTTTTGAGCGCGTCCTTAATGATTACATCATTCCATAACGGCTCTGCGTGCTCCTTTAGCGCCTCGTCGTACTCGCCATTTATGCCAAGAAGATGGAAGCCATCTCCAAATAGTCCGTCGTTTGTCCAGTCGGTTGCCCAGGTTCCTACTGTAGTTATCGAAATAAAATACACCAAGAACATAATAAGAGCAAATATAGGAAGCGCAAGCCAACGATTTGTTACGATTTTATCTATGCGCTCGGACACGCTTGGCTTGCCGTCATTCTTTCTCTTAAAGCATTTTGCGGTAACATCTGTTACATAATTATATCTTTCGTTTGTGATAATGCTCTCAGCATCGTCATCAAGCTCCTTTTCAACGCCTGATACAATAGCCTCAAGCTCCTTTGTTGCCTCGTCGTTAAGTGCGAGTGCCTTTATTGCCCTTTCATCACGCTCAAAGAGCTTTACCGAATACCATCTTTGCTTCTCGGCAGGCACAAGGTCAGCTATCATTGAGATGATTTTTTCAATCGCGCCCTCAACTACGCTTGAGAATTTATGTACATAGGCGTGCTTTTTTCTCTTTGATGCCTCAATTGCCTTCTCTGCAGCCTCAGCAATTCCCGTGCCCTTAAGTGCAGATATTTCAACTATCTCACAGCCGATAAGCCTTGAAAGCTTCTCTATGTCAATTTCGTCTCCGCTTTTTCTTATAAGGTCAGTCATATTTATGGCAACTACAACAGGTATGCCGATTTCTACAAGCTGAGTTGTAAGATAAAGGTTTCTTTCAAGGTTTGTGCCATCAACTATATTAAGGATTGCGCTTGGCTCCTCGTTTAAAATATAGTTTCTTGCAACAACCTCCTCAAGAGTGTATGGGGAGAGAGAATAAATTCCAGGAAGGTCGGTAAGAATTACATTCTCGTGCTTTTTAATTTTACCCTCTTTTTTCTCAACAGTAACGCCAGGCCAGTTGCCGACGAACTGATTTGAGCCTGTAAGAGCATTAAAAAGAGTTGTTTTTCCCGAGTTGGGATTGCCCGCTAAGGCGATTTTGATTTCCATATATACCTCTTAGTTAGCAAGCGCTAACCTCACCATAAAAAATTATTCTACCTCGATTGTTGCTGCGTCTTCCTTGCGGATTGAAAGCTCGTAGCCACGAACTGTTAATTCCATTGGGTCTCCAAGAGGAGCAAGCTTGCGAACGGTAATCATAACGCCCTTCGTAATTCCCATATCCATAATTCTGCGCTTGAGTGCGCCCTCGCCGTGGAGCTTCACTACCCTTGCGCTTGCGCCTATTGGCACATCCTTTAAGGTTCTCATTTTGCCTCCGGGTTAGCATATGCTAACACATTTCCAAAAAATTCGAGTTAGCCTCGGCTAACTACACGATAATAATACCACATAAGGAAGGGATTGTCAAGTGCTTTTTTGAAAATTTTTGAAATTTTTTGCGCTCCCTTTTCAAGGGGCTATTTTTGATATTTTGAGCAATTTTCTTCCTTATTTATTATACTATTATAATTAAGCGAAATATTACACAAAAAAATAATTGAGCGACCTTTTAAGGGTCGCTCAATTATAGCTATTGTTATGATTGTGAGGTTGGGTAGTAAATGTTATTTGCGCTTACGATATTGAAGTCAATTTCTTCAATGGTAATTGTGGTGTTAGGAGAATTCTTGAGTCCCGCTTGAACATAGTGAACTCCATCCTCTGTCTTAACCGCAATCGCTGTGATAAGAGTAAGGGTGTAGAAGCTTCCCTTATCGGTGCTATCGTCAAAGCCTCTTGCCTCTATACTTATGCTTGTGTAGTTAACAGATTCAATCTTTACATTTATTTCCTTTACGCCATCAACAAGCTCAAGTGTTTCTCCGTCAAGAATTTTTTCAATGTTGGCATTTTGGTTCTTTGAGCTTACCATTAAGAGCGCAAGGCTTGCATCAACCTCATTAAGCTCGTTATAAAGTCTAAGTAGCTCCTTGTCAATTCTAAAGCCCGCATTTATTCCCTTATAGCGTGCATTCTCAGGCACAGAGGAGCCTTTAAATGTGAGAAGTGCGCCTGCCTTTTCGTCTGTGCTTATTTCACCGCAACCAACGCGAGCGCATTGAATGTGCTTTGCTCCCTTACCATCAAAGCTTTCATAAGTAAGACCTACGAGCTTTGCACCATTTGCAATTGCAAAATCGTGACCAAGCGCTGGTGTTTTTATAAGACCGCAACGAACGCAAGCGATTGCGTCAATACAGGTAAGCTTTTCGCTATTTTTGTGTGTAGAGCCATAATACACATCGCAGTGATTTACATACTTAACGCTTGATGGCTGATATGTCCATCCTGCTACTGTTTCCTCTGCTCCTGTAAAATTGATAGTAAGGCTTGCCCATTGCGAGACTTCAAAGGTTGTAACAGACTTAGGAACAGTAAGCTCCAGATTAAGGCTAACGAAAGCATTTGATTGAATTGTTGTAAGATTTTCAGGAAGAACTATGCTTGTAAGCTTTTTACAGTTATAGAAGCCGTTAGTTCTCATTTCTGTTATTTGAGAGCCAGCTTCAAAATCAATTCCAACAAGCGACGTGCAAGCGTAAAAAATTGAGGCCTCCTTATTTCCGTTTTTTCCAACAAGGGCAGTCATACTCGCAGGAATATAAGCATACGTCATAGGAGTTCCCTCGCAAACAAAATTGAGCTTTTGAGGTCCGTTTCCATCTGCGTGCTTAATTCCATCAAGGTTCATAATCATAACGTTGCCACTCCACGCTCCAGCCTTCAATCCGTCGTAGGAATAGCAAAGATAGTAGTCATCATTTACATAAGCTGCAATCTTAGTCTTTACACTTACAATATAGTAGGTATTTTCGCCAGATACATAAGTATAATATGTACCATTTGTTGGCTCGGTTGTTACTCTGTACCAAGTGAGAGAATCTCCGTCGCTATCGTAGGTAGGAAGCACTATTGGGTTTCCACTTGTGTCGGTAAGACCCGTGTTAATGTCCTTTGCGAATGCACTTAGTGCAAGCACAAGCACGAAAACGAGCATCATCGTTAGAGTAATGATTAGTCTTTTTTTCATAAAATTTCTCCTTGCTTTAATTAGTGGTTGATTTGTCGTTTTGTTTGTGATAAAATTGATTACAGGGGGTGATGCCATGATTATTGCTTCACGCATAAGCAAACCTAATATTATTGTACACTATATCGATTTCACCGACTTGCCCATTACTGTTTGCGAGCTTGGCTGGGAGAAAACCTCTCCTAATCACACTTGGTCACCAAACGGCAGACCAAGATATCTTATTCATCTTATAAAAAGTGGCAAGTGTACCATTGAACGAAATGGTGTAATAACTCATTTGTCGCGTGGAGATTGCTTTATAAATTATCCCGATGAGTCAAGCATTATAAAGACTGATTTTGCAGAGCCCTGTGAGTATTATTGGATTGCCTTCAACGGAGCTTACGCAAAGCGAATTTTACGAGAAGCAACCGAAAATCTATATCCAAAATTCAAAGAAAGCGGGCTTATAGCAATAGATACTCTACTCAAAAATGAAAATTACGACCACATAAGCTCTCTTAGCGCTCTTTTTTCCGTGCTCAATTCAATAAAGGATGAAAGCAAGCAAGAAACAATAGATTTCGTAAAAAGCGCGACAATTTATATTGAAAACAATTATTTTGAAGCCTTCAATGTAAGTAACTACGCAAAGCAAATTGGAATTTCACGCGCGCATTTTACAACCATTTTTACCAAAAGAGTTGGAATATCCCCTTACGATTATCTTATTAAAACACGAATCGCAGTTGCTATGCGATATTTAAAAGAAAACAAGCTTTCAATTTCGCAAATTGCATACAAGGTTGGCTTTTCCTCCCTTGACCGATTTGGTAAAATATTCAAAAAGATAACAGGTAAATCTCCAAAGGAATATAAATCTTCTATTTTAAGTATAACATAAATATATTTTAATAGTCTATATCTCATTGTTTTAAAAATTCATCGTATTGTTCGACTTTATTTAATATATAATAAAAAATCCCAACGGAGTCCGTTGGGATTTTATTGATATTATTGCTCCACAGGGCTTGTGCCTGATACTGAGTAATAGGTTACTGTTGTAAGGCTTGCGAGCGAGCACCAACGCAAGGGTGAATAGTAATCTTTTTTCGTTTTATTCTCCCTATTTTTTATTAAAATATTCCTTTAGCTTTTCGAAGGTTTCGTCGCTGATTACGTGCTCTATTTTGCACGCGTCCTCGGCTGCGGTCTGCTCGCTTACGCCGATTGTCTTTAAAAGCGAGGTCAAAAGAACGTGCCTTTCGTAAACCTTTTGCGCAACTGTCTTACCAGCCTCGGTAAGCTCAATTCCGCCATCCTTGGAAACGGTGATATAGCCACCGTCCTTTAAAAGGCCCATAGCGCGACTTACGCTCGGCTTAGAGAAGCCCATATATTCACACACATCTATTGCGCGGACAAAGCCCTTTTCAGCCTTTAGGCGCGATATGGATTCGAGATACATCTCGCCTGATTCCTGTAATTGCATAAGACGCTCCTTTCCTTTTTTATTTATCTGCACTTATGCGTTGATAATTGCGTTGATAATGCTACGACGAGCCTCAAGCACCCTTGTAGCCTCGTCCTTGTTTTCTCCTCTTACAGAGTAGTAAACCTTAATCTTTGGCTCTGTACCTGATGGACGGATTGCAACCCAAGAGCCATCGTTAAATACGAACTTAAGCACATCCGACTTAGGAAGATTGTCAACTCCCTTTTCGTAGTCGTAAACAACCGAGATGCCATCCATTAGGTCAGTACCCCTTGCTCTCATTTGCTTCATAATTGACTTAATCTTCTCAACTCCGTCAATGCCCTTTAGGGTGAAGTTATCAAGAGTGTCAAGGTAGTAGCCGTATTTATCATAAATTTCATTCATTACATCGACAAGGGTCTTGCCTTGGTTCTTGTAATAGCAAGCCATTTCGCAAATGAGCATAGATGCAACAACCGCATCCTTATCTCTTGCGTGCATGCCTACAAGATAGCCGTAGCTCTCCTCATAGCCCATAACGAATTTATAGCCTGTTTTTTCAAAAATTCCCATCTGCTCGCCAATGAACTTAAAGCCAGTGAGGGTTTCAACAACACGACAGCCGTTTGCCTTAGCAACAACCGCGCCAAGCTCGCTTGTTACAACGGTCTTTACAACGGTTGAGGTTTCGTCAAGGTCGTCCTTGTTCATCTTTGCAACATAATCGACAAGAAGTGCTCCTACCTGATTTCCTGTAAGAAGCTTCATTCCGTCCTTAGTGTTTACAGCGATACCAACGCGGTCACAGTCTGGGTCTGTACCGAGAATAAGGTCTGCGCCGATTTTCTCACAAAGCCTACAGCCTATGCTAAGCGCCTCTGCGTTTTCGGGGTTAGGGGAAACAACGGTTGGGAAATCTCCGTTCTTCTCCTCCTGCTCCTTAACTACAACATAATCATAGCCAAGCTCGCTAAGAACTCTACGAACAGGAACATTTCCTGTGCCGTGGAGTGGGGTATATACTATTTTTGCGCTCTTTTTGCCGATATCGTGAGCCTGCGCCTTTACACACTCGTTAAAGCTATCAAGCACGCTATTAGGAACGCTCTTTATCATTCCGCTATCTCTTGCGCTCTTTTCATTAGCAACAGGGATTGCAGAGATATTATCTATTGCGTTTACATAAGAAATAATCTTGTTAGCATCGTCGATTAGAACCTGACAGCCCTCCTCGTCGTAAACCTTATAGCCATTATACTCTCTTGGGTTATGGCTTGCGGTTACAACGATACCAGCAACACAGCCAAGCTCTCTTACAGTAAAGGAAAGCACGGGGGTTGGCTCAAGCTGGTCGTAAAGATATGCAGGAATATTTGCGCCTGCAAGGGTGAGTGCCGCCTCAAGTGCAAATGCGCTTGAATTATTTCTTGAATCATAAGCAATGGCAACTCCGCGAGAAACCTCAGCGCCGTACTTATCGTTAAGATAGTTAGCAAGACCTCTTGTAGCTTTTCTTATGATATATTTATTCATACGATTAGTTCCTGCGCCCATTACACCGCGAAGTCCGCCTGTGCCAAATTCGAGGTCGCGCCAGAAGCGGTCCTCTATTTCCTTTTCGTCAAGGTCAGCATTAAGCTCTTTTCTTGTTTCCTCGTCGAAAAATTCGTTTGTGCGCCAAAGCTCATAGGTATCAAGGATTTTCTTTGAAAGTGCCATTGTTTTTTCTCCTTATTAGTCAAAGTTTATCAATATATTCTATACATTATATTCGAGCTTTATTCGCCCTTTGTATAAGCCAAGAGTCCGCCAGCCTTCAAAATGTCGATTTGGCGCTTTGTATAGCTACATACAACAGGGATTTCATCATTTCCACTCTTAAGAATTATTCTACCCTTTTCCATTCCCTCAAATACATTTTCAAGCGAGAGGGTGGTGTTTTGTACGCACTTATCATAATCGTCGGGATTTTCAAAGGTCAATGGGAGAATTCCTGCGTTTATAAGGTTAGCTGCGTGAATTCTTGCAAAGCTCTTTGCAACAACCGCCTTTACACCGAGGTAAAGTGGAACGAGCGCTGCATGCTCTCTTGACGAGCCCTGACCGTAGTTAGAGCCACCAACAATTATGCTATTCTTAGCCTCGAGTGCCCTTTGAGCAAAGCTCTCATCACACACTGCAAAGCAGAATTTTGAAAGGTATGGAATATTTGAACGGTAAGGCAATATTTTAGCACCTGCAGGCATAATATGGTCTGTGGTGATATTATCGCCAACCTTAAGGGTGAGGTTTGCCTCAATTCTGTTCTCAAGCTTCTTTGTTTCTGGGAATGGCTTAATGTTAGGTCCGCGGAGAACCTCAACGCTCTTTGCCTCCTCAGGAGTAGCGGGCCTAAGAACTGCGCTATCGTCAATCTTGAATGCATCTGGCATTTCGATCTCCTCGTATGTGCCAAGGGTTCTTGGGTCGGTTATATAGCCTGTAAGGGCTGAGGCAACGGCAACCTCTGGAGAAACAAGATAAACCTGTCCGTCCTTAGTTCCGCTTCTACCCTCAAAGTTACGGTTAAAGGTTCTAAGTGATACTCCTGCAGAGTTAGGGGAGAAGCCCATACCGATGCAGGGTCCGCACGCACACTCAAGAACACGAGCGCCAGCGCCAAGAATGTCGCTTAATGCACCACAGTCAGCAAGCATCGAAAGAACCTGCTTTGAGCCTGGGGAAACAGAAAGGCTTACGCTATCATCTATCTTCTTGCCCTTGAGCATTTTTGCTACTCTAAGCATATCGCGAAGTGATGAGTTTGTGCAAGAGCCGATGCACACCTGATCAACCTTAATGTGTGAGAGCTCCTCTGCTGTTTTAATGTTATCTGGGCTATGTGGGCAAGCAAGAAGTGGCTTAAGCGATGAGAGGTCGATGTCGATTATTCTATCGTAAACCGCATCAGGGTCGCTCTCGAGAGCCACGAACGCATCACCTCTGCCCTGAGCCTCAAGGAATGCCCTTGTGATTTCGTCAGATGGGAAGATTGAGGTTGTTGCGCCAAGCTCTGTGCCCATATTTGTAATTGTTGCTCTTTCGGGAACTGAAAGGGTCTTTATTCCCTCTCCGCCCCATTCGATGATAGCGCCTACTCCGCCCTTTACAGAAAGGATACGAAGAATTTCAAGGCTTACATCCTTTGCGCTTACCCAAGGCTGAAGCTTGCCTGTGAGGTTTACCTTGTACATTTTTGGCATAGTGATATAGTACTCACCGCCACCCATTGCAACGGCAACATCAAGTCCGCCAGCGCCCATTGCGAGCATACCGATACCGCCTGCGGTTGGTGTATGGCTATCGGAGCCGATAAGGGTCATTCCAGGAACGCCAAAGCGCTCAAGGTGAACCTGATGGCAAATGCCATTACCAGGACGAGAGAAGCGAATTCCGTATTTCTTTGCAACGGATTGAATGTATCTGTGGTCGTCAGCATTCTCAAAGCCCGATTGAAGAGTATTGTGGTCTATGTAAGCAACGGAAAGCTTTGTCCTTACTCTTTCAATGCCAATTGACTCGAACTCGAGGTAAGCCATAGTTCCTGTTGCGTCCTGTGTAAGAGTTTGGTCGATGCGAAGTGCGATTTCCTCGCCAACCTTCATTTCTCCTGATACGAGATGGTTTTTAATAATTTTTTGTGCAATTGTAAGTCCCATTTTTGTTTTTCCTTTTATTTTTTAAGCTCAGCTACCTTTGCCTCAAGCTCAGCATCGGTGATTGTTGTTTGTCTGCCGTTTTCGTATTCCAAATCAACCCATTCCTTGAGTGCGACTACGATAGGGCTACGCTTGTCAACAACGCTATCTCCCTTGAGCCTATAGTGCTCGTTCATCCAATAAGCGATGCCCGCAAGACCTGAGGTCTTTGTTACAGCAACACCTGCTGGGCGATTAAGAAGCTTCTTTGTATTGAATATGTTATAAATCTCCTCATCCTTCAAAAGTCCATCAGCGTGAATTCCCGCCTTGGTCACATTGAAGTTTGCGCCAACGAACGGAGTCATTGGTGGGATTGTGTAGCCGATTTTCTCCTTGAAGAAATCTGCAATATCAGTAATAACGGTTGAGTCCATACCATCAAGCGTGCCCTTAAGTGATGCGTACTCAAATACCATCGCCTCAAGAGGAACATTTCCTGTACGCTCGCCTATACCAAGGAGTGAGCAGTTTACTGCGCTTGCGCCATAGAGCCAAGCGGTTGTTGCGTTCGTTACAGCCTTGTAAAAGTCGTTATGACCGTGCCACTCAAGCATCTCGCTTGGAATGTCACTATAGTGCTGTAAGCCGTAAATAATTCCTGGTACGCTTCGTGGCAATGCAACCTCGGTATATGGAACACCATAGCCCATTGTATCACAGGCGCGGATTTTTACTGGGATTTTTGCTTCCTGAGACATCTTTTGAAGCTCGTTTACAAATGGTACAACAAAGCCATAGAAGTCAGCCCTTGTAATATCCTCAAGGTGGCATCTTGGGCGAACACCCGCCTCAAACGCATCATAAACCGCGGAAAGATAAAGCTTCATAGCCTCCGAGCGACTCATCTTTAGCTTCTTGAAGATATGATAATCCGAGGAGCTTACGAGAATACCCGTTTCCTTAATTCCAAGATTACGAACGAGCTTAAAGTCCTCCTTATTAGCTCTTATCCATGTGGTGATTTCGGGGAACTCAAGACCGAGGTCCTGACATTTTTCAATAGCCTCTCTATCCTTCTTGCTATATACGAAAAATTCCGTTTGACGAACTATTCCCTTAGGACCGCCAAGGCGAGAAAGAAGCTTGTAGATTTCTACAATCTCATCAACGCTATATGGCTCAACAGCCTGCTGACCATCGCGAAGGGTGGTGTCGGTAATCCAGATTTCCTCAGGCATACCGATTGGCACTCTACGATGGTTAAATGGGGTCTTTGGAACCTCGTCGTAGCTATATATTTCTCTGTAAAGGTTGGGCTCTTTCACATCTTGAAGCTGATATTTATATGACTTCTGCTCAAGCAGATTTGTTTTTGATGAAATTTCGAGCATAAATTTTACCTCCTATTTTTGGTTATATATTTTTTATTAGTATATTATAACAAATTTTGCGCGCGTTGTCAAGATAAAGTATATTAAGGCTACAAATTTTCGTTTTTTCATAAATTGGTATTGAATTGGGGGGTGAAATTTGTTATACTATATAAAAAGTGTGCCTCGGCACGCCTTTTGTTTAATTACTAATTAACTCTAAGGAATGAAAAATGCTTAAAAAATTGTTTTTAGGCAGGACCGTTTTGATTGAAAAGCTAAAGGAAGCAACAAAGAGCGTATTGCCTATTTCGGCAATAGTTCTACTATTATGCCTTACAATCGCTCCTATTGAAATTTCGCATTTCACATCATTTTTATTTGGCTCTGCTTTGCTAATTTTAGGTATAAGCCTATTTACCCTTGGTGCTGAGGTTTCGATGACACCTATGGGAGAATATGTCGGTGCGCAAATGACTCGCTCGAAGAAGATTTGGCTTATTGTTTTGCTATCCTTTGTGGTTGGCTTTATGATAACAATGTCCGAGCCTGACCTTCAAATTCTTGCAGGCTATGTGCCATCAATCAAGCCATCAATGCTCTTGATTTTATCGGTGTCGGCAGGCGTTGGAATTTTTCTTGTAATTGCAATGCTCCGCATACTTTTTGGAATAAATTTAAAGTGGCTTTTGCTCGGCTTTTACATTATTGCATTCACTCTTGCGTGCTTTGTCCGTCCTGATTTCTGGGCTGTAGCCTTTGACTCGGGCGGAGTTACAACAGGACCTATGACTGTTCCGTTTGTTATGGCACTTGGCGTGGGTGTGTCGTCAATTCGTTCCGACGACAAGGAGTCCTCCGACTCATTTGGTCTTGTTGCTCTTTGCTCTGTTGGACCTATTGTCGCAGTTCTTATTCTCGGTCTTATCTATAGTCCCGAGAGCACAAGCGCGGAAATTTTCTCCGCCATTGAAATGGAGAGCTCTCGTGAGCTTGGCTGGAATTACATCTCAAGCCTTCCTCACTATCTTTTAGAGGTTTGCAAGACGGTTTTACCTATCGTTGCATTCTTCTTCATCTATCAAGTCTTTACTAAGCCTCTTGGCAAAAAGGCACTTCTCAAAATTGCCATAGGACTTATGTACACCTTTGTCGGTCTCGTTTTGTTCCTTACTGGTGCAAATGTCGGCTTTATGCCTGCGGGCTATCTTATCGGTCAGGGCTTAGGCGGTATGGGGGTGCTCTCCTTTATCGTAATCCCTATTGGTATGATTATCGGTTATTTTATAGTTGCTGCAGAGCCTGCAGTGCAGGTTTTACAGACACAGGTTGAGGATGTTACCTCAGGTGCTATCCCTAAAAGGGCGCTTGCATTTGCGCTTGAGATTGGTGTTGCTATTTCCGTTGGAATTGCAATGCTAAGAGCGCTAACCGGTGTATCGATTATGTATTTCCTTATTCCAGGATATATAATCGCATTTGTCCTAACCTTCTTTGTTCACGAAATATTCACATCTATAGCATTTGACTCTGGTGGAGTTGCCTCTGGTGATATGACC
>JAFTIV010000031.1 GCA_017456685.1 Clostridia bacterium
ATGGATTTCTTAAATGTACGATGACCACTATTCTTAACATTGACTATTGCAATAGTAAGTAAAATTTCCTCTAAAAGACAGGCTAAAGAATACTTCAAAAAAGGAGCTCTTGTTACATCCTGCTCAACCATTTTATCAAATAACGATTTGATTTTAGGGGAAAATTCATTTTCTAATATATAAGGCTCTAATGTTGTGAAGCCTAAATCACCTAAAAGCTTTTCTACATGCGAGCCAGTAAAATGCACACACAGGTATTTTGATGGTGGCTTACCCCAATAGTGATATTTAAATTTAGGTGGATATAAAACTACAGCGCCTTTTCCTAAATTAAAAATATCATTATCTATTTCCGTGCTAAAAATGCCATCTGTCACATAAATTAAAAAATAATCATCTCTGCCCTCGCAGTTATAGGTATCGTATTCAAAGGGCTCAAAATAGGTAAAGCAGTCATTTACAAGGTTTATAACCAGTGGCGCATCGGTTGATTTTACGCTCTTTTGATTTAAAAGCTCAGTGCTCCTGTAATAGTGTAGCTTCAATTTCTTACCCCCCTTTTTTATTTGTTGATAATAAAATAATACAAATATTTAATAAAATAATCTATTTACAATCATCTAAAATCATTATAGAATAAATATGTAAGATTGTCAATATTATTTATAATTTTGCAAAGGTAATCAAATAAAAAACCACAAATAATTTGTAAGGAGAAAAATATGAAAAAACTATTTTTAGTATTGATTGTTGTGATAATTTCATGCGCTTTTGTTGTATCAGTAAGCGCAGAAAACGCAACCGATGCAAATCCATTGGGAGGGTATGATGCTGACCCCGGTGTTGATCCAATAACACATAGAGTAACAGCCGACGAGTCAATTGACCTTTCAAGCTATTTTACCAGAACAGCAAATAAAAACAATGTCATCACAAACGATACCACCTCAAAATCGGTGTTGTATGATAGTGTAACAGGAAAATATTATGTATTCAAATCAATATATCTTACACAAGATATGACAAAATTTGAATATTATGTATCAGACCTTAATACAGCAATAGCAAGCTATGCTAACGCAAATTCTATTGATACATATCCTCAATTTTCTATGTATAGCTCTTTGGGTAATAGAGCAATTAACGAGCTGGTGCACTATCAAATGCCAGAGGGCGTTACAAAGCTTGATGGTAGCCACTGCTTGCTTAAGAATAATAAGCTTATGAAGAGCGCTTGGGTTGCAAGCTCTATAACCTCTATAGCTACTCACATTTTTTCTGGCAATCGTAATCTTGAATATGTTTACAATTTTGAAAACATCAAAATTTCCGACGGAACAACATTCAATAATCTTTTTGAAAACTCTCCTCGTATGAAGGAAATCAAGTTTCCAAACATTCAAAATGCTACCTTTGGCAATCTTGGACAAATGTGGGGCTCGCAAGACGGAGTTTCTGACACAACCGTTGCGGCAAATAGACAATTTAGAATTTATATTCCAAACTCAACATATTCATTTGGGACATCATTTTGGAATGTAAATGGTAATCTGGGCTCTTTTGAGATTGTTTATTGTGGAACGGATTATGAAGCCTTCCTTGAAAATAACAGTAGCGCTCTTGGAAGTGCTACAGTTGTAAAATCAAGTGAATACAAGCTCGGTGATTTTACAAATAAGTACAACTTTGTTTGCGATTACAACTTCTGTGTAGCATATAAAGCAGGTGTTCACGATTACAAGGGCACAGGCGACTGTAAGGATGGCGTAAAGTGTGACAGATGTGATGACACAATCGCAGGCAAGGCAAGCCATACAGAGTACGAAACACTTGTATATGTAAGCTTTGCTTCAAACGGTGTATATAATTACGGTTGCTCAAATGAGGGCTGTACAAAATATGATATCGTAGATAAGACAATGGAACCACTATTCACAGCTAAGGGCTACTCAGTAGGACCTGACGGCTATTCACTTAAGGCAGGCTTTACTGTGAATACAGATGCTCTTGTCAAATATAAGGAGCTTCATCCAGACTTCACCTTCGGTATGATTATGGTAAATGCGGGCTCAGTTTCAGCCGATGCAAGCCTCTTTGTAAATGGTAGCATCAACACTACAGCTAAGGGCTTGCAAATTAGCATTGATAATATAAAATACACAAGCTGGAACGCAGATGTTGCAGGCTTTAATGCAAGCGTTGCTGACTCTCTTGAGCTTGTCGTTGGTATTTATACAAACGATGGAGAGGGCAATGTAAGCGTAATTCAGTATATAGATGCTGATAAATACGCAACCACAAAGACATATGCTGATATGTCACTCAATGCAATCACCTTTAACCAGGTAAGAGTAGGTCACGATATGGACGCACTCGTTCCACAGCCAGCTCCTGCCCCAACAGGTGACGAGCAATAACAGATAAAGGCGCGAAATCCTTCGCGCCTTTTTTGTTTGCTTATAACCATTTAAATTAAGCTAAGCACTAAAATTATGATGATTTAACAAGGTGTAATAATTCAAATATGTAAAAACTACTTGACATTACCCTTAGGTTATAGTTTAAAATAATAATAGAGCATTACTCCTGTGAGGTAAATATATGAAGATAAATGATGTTGAGAAAATAACGGGTCTTACGCAAAAGGCAATCCGTTTATATGAAAGCAAGGGGCTTATTAGTGTTTCGAGGAAGGAAAACGGTTATCGTAGCTACACGGACAAGGATGTACAGACCCTAAAGGAAATAAAGCTTTTTAGAAGCGTTGGAATTACCATATCGGACATTAAGCTATATTTGTTTGGCGTTATGAGCATTGATGAGCTAATGGAAAAGCAAAAGGCTGAAATTCTAAAGGAAAGTGGCAAAAACTCGGAAAAGTATCGCATTTGCGAGTCCATTTTAACAAGGTCATCTGTTGACGAGCTAAATAACGATTATAGCTTCACGGAAAACGAAAAAATAAGAGATAAGGCTCACGGCGCCCTTTCTGTAGGAATTGACATCGGCACAACTACCATTAGCGCTGTTGTTTATGATATTGATAACAAGGAACAGCTTGAGGCGTACTCTCTGCCTCATAATTCCTATATTAAGACAGGCACCTTCGTGGAGCAGAGCGCGTCGGTAATTATAGAAAAGGCTAAAAGGCTTCTTTTCCATATACTTGACACCTGCGAAAAAATAGTCAGCATTGGTATAACAGGTCAAATGCACGGAATAGTGTACATAGATGAAGGCGCAAGGGCAGTATCAAGCCTTATCAACTGGCAGGACAAGCGCGCTGATATAGAGCTTGAGAACGGCAAAAGCGCCTGTCAGCAAATTCAAGCTATAACAAACGAAGCCATTTCAACGGGCTATGGCATCGCAACTCATTATTACAACATGCAAAACGGACTTGTACCAAGCGAGGCTACGGGTATTTGTACAATAATGGATTTGTTCGCTATGGAAATCTGCGAAAATAAAAAGCCCATCACCCATACATCAATTGGCGCAAGCCTTGGTCTGTTCAATGTAAGGGATAACGGCTTTAAGCTTGATAAGCTTTCGCTCCTTGGAATTGATAAGGACCTTTTGCCAGAGGTAACTGAAAAAAGCCTTATCATAGGTAAGTGCAGGGGCATTGATGTCGCTGTGCCGATAGGAGATAACCAAGCAAGCTTCTTAGGCTCTGTTGGCAAAAATGACGACACTATGCTCGTAAATATAGGCACAGGGTCCCAAATTTCATATGTTAGCGACGATTATTTAGAGCTTGATAAGGACTTAGAATTAAGACCACTTATAGAGGGTAAATACCTTGTCTGTGGCTCCGCCCTTTGCGGTGGCTTCGCTTATTCGATGCTCGAGGAGTTCTTTAGAAGCTATGCTCTTAGCGCAGGAATGCAGGAAAAAGCACAATATTCTATAATGAATAACCTTGCTAAGGAGGCATTTGAAAGCGGAGAAAAGGGACTTTTAGTTGATGCCTTCTTCTGTGGCAAGAGAAGCGACCCTAACCTAAGAGGCTCAATTAAAATGATTGATAGACATAGCTTCACCCCGTCGGCTCTTATTCTTGGAGTTCTTAACGGAATGTGCGATGAGCTTTATGAGCTTTACGAAAATGTGCCCGACAGAAAATCACACATTGTTGCATCAGGCGGAGCTATTAAAAGGACTGAGGTTTTAAAGGCTATAATAGCACAGCGCTTTGGCGCATCAGTCTCAACTAATCAGCTTGATGAGGAGGCAGCAACGGGCTCTGCACTTTTCTCGGCATTGGCAACTAAAAAAATTAAGTACAATAACGGCTTTAATGAATACATAAGAGAGGAATAAATATGCGTAATGTTAAAATAGTGCTCGAGGCAAGAAGCCTTCCGCTTTATGCAGTTTCCTATAAGAGTGGCAGAAAAACGCTTGAAATACAAGCCTTTGATGGAGTGCTTACTATATCAACACAGTATGATTATGACCGACGCCCCCTTGATTTGACCTGCGAAATAAAGGAAGGCGACAAGATAGAGGCGATATTCCTCGATTATAGAATTGAGCTGTATATAAACGGTGCAATAATGGATGAGGAGTGGCCCTGTGGCGAAAGACTTTTCGATATAGACGATGAATTTGTAGGAAACGCAGACATACAAGTAACCGAATATTTGTTGCAGGAAACTAAGCTCCCAAGCATAATATCGACCTTTGAAAATGCAGAGGGCTGGTATCCCAAAAACGGGGTGTTCGTAGGAGATTGTATGCCCTATGTGAAGGACGGAGAATATCATGTTTTGTATCTAAAGGACAGACACCACCATAAAAGCAAATGGGGAATGGGCGCTCATCAGTGGGAGCATATATCAACCAAGGACTTTAAGCTCTGGAGCGTTCACCCTATGGCAGTGCCTATCACAAGCGAGGAGGAGGGCTCTATATGCACAGGCTCTTGGATACGAAATGGAGATAAGGAATACCTATACTACACAATAAGGCGTAAAAGAGGTCTGCCCGCGATAATTGCAAGAAGCATTTCTTATGACGGCTATCATTTTGAAAAGGACAAGAGCTTTGGCTTTTGCGTGTCCTCAAAATATAATGGTGCAGTAGCACGCGACCCCAAGGTTATAAAGGCAGAGGACGGAACCTATCATATGCTTCTAACAACCGTTCTTGTCGAGGAAAACAAGGGCTGTCTCGCGCATTATGTATCTGCAGATTTGGAAAGCTGGGAGGAATGCGAGGAGCCAATTTACACAGTCCAAAATAGCGACCACCCGGAATGTCCCGACTATTTCAAATACAACGGAAAATACTATCTCGTATTTAGCCTTCGTGGCAGGGCGAGATATCTTGTTTCAAATAAGCCCTTTGAGGGCTTTGAGGTGGTAGATGACACCCTAATTCCTTGCGCAGGAGTGCCAAAATGCGCAGAGTGGAAGGGACGCCTCGTGTTCACAGGCTTTAATGCTATAAACGGCTACGCAGGCTCAATGACCTTCAAGGCAGCAAGAGCAAATAAGGACGGAGTTCTTATCTTTGAGGAGCTTTAGTTCATAAATATTTTTAAAAAATTTTTCAAAAAGCTATTGACCTTGTCCCAAGGTTATAGTTTAAACTAATAATATAAACCAACGGCGAAATTTATATTAAAGGAGAAAATTTATGAAAAGAAAGCTATTCTTAGCATTTGTTTTGGTAATCGCATTTGCCTTGACATTTGCAATCGTTGCGCTCGCAGATACTGTACATAATGAAACCACCGTTGATTATAGCGCAACAGTAACACTTAGCGACGGAACCGTGCTTCCATTGTACGACGAAAACAAGGAGGCGCTAATCTGGTACATTTCTGGCACAGAGGGTGGCAAAAATGTCTATTCGTCAGTTCGTACCGACAGCCAAGAGGCGGGATGGTACACCGAATCGTGGGACGAGGTAACAGGCTTTGGTCTCGTTCTCAATGATGGAAGCGAAAATGGAACAAAAATCGATAATGGCAATATTGTTGTTGTTAATATGATGGATGACGATGTTGTTAAAAACGCAGGCCCAGGCACAAGCCACTATGGCAAGCCAGTAACTGGCTTCAAATACCTCTTTCAGGGTTGGAAGAAGCTTGAATATGTTTATTTGAGATTAGACACTACAAATATACAAAAGCAAGCATTCAATGGTTGCTCAGCCTTAAGATTTATCAACCTTGAAAGCTTGACAAAATTAGTTAGAATAGGTGATAGCAATAACTTTGCTAACTGTACAGAATTGTTCAAGGGACAGGTGCTTGACCTTTCGAATACCGCTTTGACCTCAATTGACTGGGGAAGCTCGTTTTATAATGTTCCTATCGTAGGCATTAAGCTTCCAAGTACAATTAAAACACTCAGTGGCTCTTTTGAGGGAACTGCACTTACCACTATGCTATTCCCAGTTAATATGGCGACAATGGAAGGCTCTATGTATAAGAATTGTCTTTCCCTTAAATCAATTTATCTAACTGGTAAGCTTACAACGATTAAAGATAATGCATTTCTTGGCTGTACTGCTCTTGAAAAGATTTTTTATGCAGGCACTCTTGAAGAGCTCAATACAACAATTGCAGGCTTAAGTGCTACTGGTAATGACCCATTCTTAAATGTAGTTAATACTAAGAAGATTTCATACGAGGAGTATCAAAAGCTCGACGATAAGAGCGGAAAGTATGTAGTTTATAACTACACCTCTTGTATGTATGGCGAGGACGCAGAGGGTCACGAGGAGCCAATACTTGTAAATGCTTGCGTGGGCAATTGTAGTAATTGTGGTGCAACAGTTATAAACCACAAGGAAAAGACAAACATCACCATAACAATTGCATATGCAAATTATTCACAAATAGGCACCAAAACAACCGTTTGCCATAACGATGGCTGTGGCTATAATGAGGATGAGGAAACACTCGCTATCTTTAATTGCCTTGGCTACTCAGTAGGTCCTAACGGCTACTCACTCAAGAGTGGCTTCACAGTAAACGATGAGGCACTTAATGAATACAAGGCTCTTTACCCGGACTTCAGCTTTGGCGTAGTTATGGCGAATGCAAACACCGTTGCATCAAATGAGGCTTTCTTTGTAAGTAGCGTTCTTAACTCAAGTGCAAAGGGAATTATGATTTCTATTGAAAATTTGAAATATGTAAGCTGGAGCATAGATGTGTCTGGCTTTAACGAAAGCATTGCAGACTCTCTTGAGCTTGTAATAGGTATTTATGCAAAGGATGCAGAGGGCAATATTAAGGTGTGCCAGTTTGTAAACACAGACAAATATACAACCACAAAGACATATAGCGATATGTCACTTAACGCAATCACCTTTAACCAAGTAAGAGTAGGACACGGAATGGCCGCACTCGTTCCACAGCCAGCTCCTGCCCCAACAGGTGACGAGGAATAATCCTCGTTAGATGATAACTAAATAAAAAATCCACTCGTTTTTAATATGCACCTGCAAATGGGGTCATTTATAGCGAGTGGACTTTTATTTTGCACTCGTGAGAGGGGAATTAAAAAATAAGAGAGAAGAAAGAAGAGATAAGAGTGAAAAGTGAAGAGTGAAGAGATGATTTTTGTGCAAAATGCACCTTTAAAATAGACTAATCTCCGCATTTTGCG
>JAFTIV010000032.1 GCA_017456685.1 Clostridia bacterium
ATCAAGTGGCAATGATTGAAAAACTGTAAGTGGAACATCTCCTGTTCCTGGAGGCATATCCACAAACATATAATCAACCTCGTTCCATACGGCGTCAGTCCAAAATTGCTTAACAAGCCCTGCAATAACAGGTCCACGCCAAACAACTGGCTTTGTTTCGTCGTCAAGAAGAAGGTTTACTGAAACAACATCAACTCCTGTTTTTGAGCTTACAGGAAGCATATGCTCTCCATCCGACTGTATTCTGTCGTTTAAGCCGAATGCGCGAGGTATAGATGGTCCTGTAATATCCGCATCAAGAATTGCTGTTTTATAACCTTTACGTTGCATAAGCACCGCAAGCATTGAGGTAACTATTGATTTTCCAACGCCACCCTTTCCGCTAACAACACCGATAACGTGCTTTACGGAGCTCAAATCATTAAGCTGCTCCTTTGGTATTCCCTGCTGTCTTGACGAGCAATTCGCCGAGCAGGTCGAGCAGTCGTGAGTACATTCTTCTGCCATAGCATTTCCTTTCTTTTAATATACAAATATAAATGACCGCCTATATTGTACTACAAAGAATAAAATTTTTCAAGACCTTTAAGCAAAATTTTTAATGTAATTTTATGTTAAATTTTAATTTCATTTAATTTATATTGTCCTGTAACAGGGTTTTTAATATCATAATCGACCCAAACGGCAGAATTGCTTGTTTTAAGCAATGTAATTGCTCTTTTAACACCAAACCTTCTTTTTGTTTTCGAATCCTTCTCGAGTAAATTTAAAATTTCCTTAAGCTTAGGTGAGTGAATCTTCAAAAATTCCGGCAAGCTACCCGTTCTATTTGTAGCCAGTCTGTCAAGTACCATATAATCTCTAAGCATATCAGCACAAATTTCCTTATGAGCCACAAGACATTCATACACCAGCCAAGAGAGCTCATCAAGCGAGCGAGTTTTTTCTTTAGCCTTGACGAATGCACCAAGCTCTGTATAAATTTCGAAGGCGTTTTCAAAGGATTTAGAAATATACTCAACAGTACGCAAAAATCTACCTGAATTGTAAAATCTATCAAAAAAATCCTCTGTTTCGTGAAGACGATTTAGCTCCTCGTTTGTCAGCCATTTCGTCGCTGTCACCTCATATGGTGGTTCATGCTGAAAGCTATACGAGTATTCCTCTGCCCTGTCACGAAGCTCGGAGCCGTGTAGAAGCTTTAAAAAGCCAAGCTGTAAAACATGTGGCTTTAGCTCAAGCGCCCTATTAAAGCTATCAGCAAAGCTATCATAGCTCTCGTATGGCAAGCCCGCAATGAGGTCAATGTGAATGTGTATATTTTCAAGAGCGATTAGTTTCTTTATATTTTCACAAAGGCGAGAGATGTCTGTCTTTCGATTTACGGCTTCAAGGGTGTCTTTATTAAAGGATTGGAGACCTATTTCCATTTGAATTGAACCCGCCTTAGCGGCAGATAGAAGGCGTATCGTTTCATCATCAAGAATATCGCCCTCAATCTCGAAATGGAAGCACACTCCCTCGGGAATCTCGCTTCCATATTTATCAATTATAAACAAAAAAAGCTCTCTTGCTCTTTTCTTATCTGCATTAAAGGTTCTATCAATAAATTTTATAGTTTGAGCACCGCTATTTGCGAGCGCCAAAATACTTTGTTTTGCCTCCTCTGTGTCAAAAAAACGCACCTCTTGGCATCTACCAGAGAGGCAAAATGCACAACGATAAGGACAACCCCTGCTCGTTTCGAGATAAGCGATCCTGCCCTCGAGTCTCGAAAAATACTCCTCGCCATATGGCAATGGTGGGTTTTCCTGGGAAATAAATGGTGGTCTAACTACTATTTCATTCCCGTTTCTGTAGCACAAGCCCGATATTAAATCTATGCTTTTATCGCCACATAGCTCGGCAAACGGAAGCTCTCCCTCACCAGAAATAACATAGTCCACGCAAGAATTCTTCTCGAGTATGTCCTTAGCATTATAGCTAACCTCGGGCCCACCTAAAACAATTTTTATGCTTCTATTTTTCTTTATTGAACGGCAAAGAGATAAAACAAGATTAACATTCCAAATATAAGTACAAAATCCAATTATATCAAAATCCTTTTTAAGGATTTTTTGTAAAATCAATTCCTCTGGTTCATTTATTGTGGATTCTAAAACCTCACATTTAACGCTCGGGGAATATTTTTGAATTCCCGCTTTTAAGCACCATGGTGCAAGCGAAGAATGTACATATTTTGTATTTAAGGCACAAATCAATGCTTTCATTACTATCACCTCATTCTCATTGTATCAAAAATCATTAAAAAATTCAATACACCAATGCTTTATTTTCAGGATAAATTTTACATAAATTTAATTTTATTTATACCTTGACAAATAAGATATTAAGTGATAAAATATTAGTATCTATGATTTTGAGAGGTATTGATATGTGTCCAATGACCGATTTGCATTGTCACACGCTCTGCTCTGTTGATGATGGCGCAAAAAATGTAGAGCAAATGCAAGAAATGCTCGACATCGCTTACAGCGATGGAATTAGGACCATATGCTTCACCCCTCATTTTAAAATTCATCATTTTCGCGATGAGGAGGATATTTCTCGATACAACGAGAAAATCAAGGAAAGCTTTGCTCTTGCTTGCGATTATGTCGCAAGCTCTCACCCCGATATGATGCTTTATCTTGGCAATGAAATTATGTATCACCACGATATATATGAATCAATTGCCAACAAAAGATGCTCTCGACTCGGAAACTCATCCTATTCTCTTGTGGAGTTTTCTCCCGATACACCATTTTTTGAAATAAAAACTGCTCTTTTGAACCTTACTCGAAAGGGCGTGCGTCCTGTTTTAGCTCACATAGAAAGGTATGCTGATGTTTCAAAAAATGTAGAGCGAGCAAGAGAATTAAAGGAGCTCGGCGTGCTTATTCAAGTAAACGCCTCATCTATTACAAGATTGAAATTTGGAAAGGGCGCAAGATTCGTAAAGAAGCTTTTCTAGTCTTCGCGTGTCGATATAATTGCTACCGATGCCCACGATAATGACGGCTTTAAGCCGATCATGTCAAAGGCTTTCTCAACAATTGAAAAAAAATATGGTACAAATGTTGCAAGGCGAGTTTCGCAGGAGATTCCAAATCTAATATTAGAAAATAAAAACATTTATTAAGGAGTAAGCAATGGATTCAACAAACAAGCTTACCGCAAAAGAGGAAAAGGATTTTGACATCAGAGATGTCGCCAACTATCTTTTGGGAAAATTCTGGATTATTATTCTTGCTGTAGTTTGCTTCGCGGTAGCTGCTATCATCTACACAAGTACAATTACACCAAAATACACCTCTACCTCTTCTCTATTCATCATAAACGCACAGGACGACACCGTTTCCTCATCGCAGGTTGTAAGCAACATCAATGTTGGTAAGCAATTGGCAATCACAAGCCCTGAGCTTGTAACACCTCAATTCTGCTATCAGGTTGCTGGAAACCTCAATATGGACCCTAATTTCACAAAGGATTTCACTCCTTTTGATCTTAGCATAAATCCTAATACAGGAAACTATTCAAGTGGCATTTACGATCTTTATAATAGTATAAAGGTTACGTCCGACGAGGAAACCTGTATTGTTACCTTCACAGTAACAACCGTTGACCCATCTCGCTCAAAGATTATTGCGGATGAGGTTGCAAGAGCCTTTGGCGCTCATGTTCAAACCTTTATGGATATGGACACAATTAGAACTGTTCAAGCTAAATATGCTATTGCAAGCAGCCGAGCATCTAATATACATACTGCAAGAAATGCTATCATCGCTGCGCTTGTTGGAGCTATTCTCGCTTGTGCTGCTTTGGTTATCGTATTTATATTTGATGACAAGATTAAAACACCTGATGACATTGACCGCTACCTAAATCTCAGCGTGCTTGGTGTTATTCCAGAAATTGATACTGAGGCTTAAGGAGGAGAACGACCATGAAAATGACTTTTGTACACGAAAATGATAAGTTCTCTTACTATGTAAAAGAGGCCTTTAAAACACTTCGTACCAACTTTCTCTTTAGCGGAAGCGATATCAAAACAGTTCTTATTACAAGCTGTGTTAAGAACGAAGGAAAAAGTACAGTTTCCTTGGAGCTTTCCAAGTCCTTGGCTCTCTCCGAGAAAAAGGTGCTTCTTATAGACGCCGACCTTCGTAAGTCTGTTCTTTCAACAAGATATACAGATAACGACGGTGAGGTTTTGGGTCTTAGCGAATATATCTCTGCTCAGGCTGAGCTTGACGAGGTAATTTATGCTACTCAGCTTGAAAACCTTAACATTATATTTGCTGGTGCTGTTCCTCCAAACCCTGTTGAGCTTCTTGGTTCATCAAAGTTTGAGGCGCTAATGAAGGAAATGCGTGAAAGATACGATTATGTAATCGTTGATGCTGCCCCTCTCGGTGCAGTTATTGACGCATCTGTTCTTTCTACCTTCTGTGATGGAGCTGCAATTGTTATTTCCTCTGGTGAAATCGGTTATAGATTCGCAAAAGAGGTTAAAACTCAGCTTGAAAAGAGTAACTGTAAGGTTCTTGGAGCAATTCTTAACCGTGTTCCTACCAAGTCCTCCTCTTACTACAGCAGATATTACAGAAAATATTATGGCAAATATACAAAAAGCAGTGGATACGGAAAGTATATCAACACATATGGAAATGTTGAGGACGAATACTCTCTCAAATCCAAGAAAAAGTAATTTTTCAATAATCGCAAATCCCTGTGTCTCCACAGGGATTTGATTTTAACCTTAAGAAAGGATTTTTATGAGTACGATAAAGGAA
>JAFTIV010000033.1 GCA_017456685.1 Clostridia bacterium
CATTTGCTTGTCGCTCCTCACGGCTCTGCCTTGCTTTTGATCCTTTCGTATTCCTCTCTTTCGATTAGGACATATTTCGGGTTGCGCACAAGCACGCCCTCTTCGGTTACTATTACCTCGACCTCGTTTTCAAGGTGAAACATTTTGCGCATTTCCTTAGGTATGCACACGCGCCCGAGTGGGTCAAGGTCTCTTAGCATTCCAAAGCCTACTGTTAATTTCTTCATTTTCCTTCCCCCTAAAATTAAATTGTGTATTTTCTTAATTATACACTCAACAATTGTGTATGTCAATATAAATACACTCTTGTACTGTGCATAAAGTGTGTTAATGTATGATAAAATTATATACAAGGTGGTGAGATTTATGTTCGACGAAAATTTGTTTTATAAAAGGCTTACAGAGCTCAGGCTTGCCAAAAAGGTTTCCGCAAGAGATATGAGCTTGTCATTAGGACAAAGTGAAAATTACATAAACGGAATCGAAAACAAGCACGGCTTCCCGTCTATGCAGGTATTTTTCTACATTTGCGACTATTTCGACATTTCACCAAAGGAATTTTTCGACACAGATGCTCATAACCCTTCGCGAATTAACGAGCTGGCTGACAAAATGAAGGGCTTAAGCAACGAACAGCTCGACCTAATTGAAGCCTTGATTAAAAATATCAAATAAAAGCTAAATCCGCTTTTTGCGGATTTTTCTTTTTCGTCAAATGCTCTCTTTTTGCTTATGGGGATTATATCCCCTTAATAAAAATGATTATAACCCCCATAATATAAATTGTCAAGAGCTTTTGAAAAAGGGGGCATTTACAATGATTGTTTTTGATAAATTGTGGGAAACCATGAGGCAAAAGGGCATCTCAACCTACAAGCTACGCGAGGAATGCGGAATTGATAGCAAAACCATTCGCAGACTTAGGGCAAACGACAACATAGAAACAAAGACCTTAAACAAGCTTTGCTCCGCACTCGATTGCAAAATTGAGGACATTATGGAATATATTCAAGATTAAAACCGCCATCTGGCGGTTTTTTTCATCGCGTAGCGATTTAACGAGTCAAGCCTCGATTTCACCCACTCCCGCTTGCGTTTTATATCAAAATTCCACCCGCCCTTCAACCGCTTTATTCGCCAGCTTTTAAAAAAGTAAGTAAAGTAGTTAACTTACCTTTTTGAATGAATTTGAGCTGTAAAAGGGGTAGCCTTGGGGGCTATTTTTGTTGCCTTTTCGTATTTGTTTATCATTGAAGAACCTAACCTATCTGTTCTCTTTACGTCGGCTTACAATCCCCCCTGCTACGCTCCCCCCCTTACTCTAAAGGGGGCTTGGGGTTAGAACCTTGATACTCTCTTCGCTCGTATGCGCACTTCGCATTCCGCATTTCGCATTTCGCATTTGCTTGCCACTCCGCACTTCGCATTCAACACTCCGCATTTGCTTGTCGCTCCTCAAGGCAAAGCCTTGCTTTTGTCGCTTTCTGTCGATAAGTTTTCATTGAAATTTGTCGTCTTGTGTGTTATACTGACTATAGACCTATCAAATTGATGCTTTTGCTCACTTATCGGGCAGAAAGGAGCTTTTATGTCACTTAACATCAAGGTGCTTTCCCACCTTGCGAAGGTTTTCCCCGACAAAATCTTTGGCGAGGAGATAAAGATTATCGAGGGCGCACAAAATCAAGAGCTTGCGTTTCAGCTTGCGCTATCGGGCGAGGGCGAGTACGAGCTTGCGATTATAAGCACGCTTGGCGAGCTTTGCGCTTACAGGGTTGGCTATGTTTACTCAAAAATGCCTATTTACGAGGGCATAGAGGACGACAATTATCTTACATACAAGTCGGGGCTATTTCCCGATGCGCTAATTCCCTTTGAGGGCAAAATCACTCTTGAGAAAGGCAAAAACGAGTCGCTTTGGATTTCTCTTTCGGGGGACAAGCCAGCGGGGGCTCACTCAATAACTGTATGTCTTTTGAAGGACGGAAAAATAGAGGCTCAGGCGAGCCTTGAGGCATCAATCCACCCGTTTGACCTACCCGAAAAGGACATTATCTTTACACAATGGTTCCACAGTGATTGCATTGCTACCGCACACGGGGTCAAGCCTCTTAGCGCGAAGCACTGGGCGCTTATGGAAAATTATTTGCGCCTTGCGAGCGAGCACGGAATGAACATGGTGCTAACCCCTGTTCTAACTCCACCTCTTGACACAGAGGTCGGTGGAGAGCGCCCAACCGTTCAGCTTGTCGATATTGAAATTGTCGAGGGTGAGTACCGCTTCGATTTCAAAAACCTTATAAGATACGCAAAAATGGCGCGCGAGTGTGGCATTAAGTATCTTGAAATCAATCATATGTTCACACAATGGGGCGCTTCGTGTGCGCCCAAGGTTATCGCCAAGGTAAACGGCAGAAAAAAGCGCATCTTTGGTTGGGAAACGAGCGCAAGCGACCCCGAATATGTGCGCTTCCTTAACGCGCTTATACCCCAAATTATCGACACACTAACGGCTATTGGCTTCAAAAGGGACGAGCTTTTCTTCCACATATCCGACGAGCCAAGCCTTGAACAAATCGAGAGCTACCAAAGGGCGCACGACATTCTCGCGCCTCTTACCGAGGGCTGTGGGCGCATAGACGCGCTTTCAAATCTTGAATTCTTCAAAAAGGGTCTTATCGACACTCCCGTTGTTGCAATTGATGCAATTGAGCCCTTTATGGCAGAGGGAGTGGCTGATTTGTGGGGCTATTACTGCTGTGCGCAATCAACCAAGGTTTCAAACCGCTTCTTCGATATGCCCTCATCAAGAACGAGAATTATTGGAACTCAAATCTACAAATACGCGCTCAAGGGCTTCTTACACTGGGGCTACAATTTCTACTACACACAATATTCAAAGCGCCTCGAGCTTAACCCGTTTGAGGAGAGCGACGCAGGCGGTGCTTTCCCCTCGGGCGACTCGTTTAGCGTTTACCCCTATGGCGACGGAGCTATTCCGTCAATCCGACAAAAGGTGTTCGCATACGCGCTTGACGACTATCGTCTTTTGAAGCTTGTGGAGAGCAAAATAGGCGTTTTAAACACACATCGTCTCATCAATGCCTCGGCAGAGATGGAGATTACAATGAAGCAATACCCCAAGACCGACGCATACTATGACAGGCTTTACAATGCTTGCTTTGAGATGCTTGAGGAGCTTGAATAGCGGAGATATTATGATAAAAGCAATTCTTTTTGACCTTGACGGAACTCTTTTACCTATGGATTTAGATGTGTTCCTTAAGGCTTACTTTCACGGGCTTGTGAAAAAGCTCGCACCCCTTGGCTACGACGAGGGACTTATAGATGCAATCTGGAAGGGCACGGGCGCAATGGTAAAGAACGACGGCTCAATGACAAACGAGGCGCGCTGGTGGCAGGCTTTCTGCGAAATTTACGGCGACAAGGCGCGCGAGGACGAGAAGCATCTTGATAGCTTTTACGCAAACGAATTCGAGCAGGTGCGCGCAGTATGTGGCTATAATCCCGCATCAAAACAGGTAATTGACCTCTGCCACGAAAAGGGGCTTCGCACAATTTTGGCAACTAATCCCGCCTTCCCTGCGGTTGCAACAAGGGCAAGAATTCGTTGGGCAGGGCTTGATTTTAGCGACTTTGAGCTTGTTACAAGCTACGAAAATTCAAGCTACTGCAAGCCAAATCCCGACTACTACCGCGAAATCCTCGAAAAGCAGGGGCTTGCCCCTGAGGAGTGCATAATGGTCGGCAACGATGCACACGAGGATATGATTGCAAAAACACTTGGAATGGGCGTTTTCTTGCTCACCGACTGTCTTATAAACAAAACGGGCGCGGACATTAGCGCCTACCCACACGGCTCCTTTGACGAGCTTATCGAATTTATTAAGAAAATATAGGGGGACTTATGAGTATTTCAGTTACTTTTATGAAAAAGCTATTTAGCGCGCAGGATGCATACAGAGATGCTCAGCGCTATCTTATGCGCCTATACGACAGACAAAGGCGCAGACACGACCCTAACCTCGACGCGCTTCAGGGAATGCTCGATTACATAATTCAAGCATCTCTTATCTCGAGCGCAGGCTGTGATGGAGCTCTTTCGTACGACGAGGCAAGATTTATCGAAAAAATCTGCGAGCACGCGGACATTACCGTGCGCTTTAATAAGTATATTAAGGAAAAGAAAATCGACCTTCCACAGCTTGACTGGGCTACGCTTATTGAGCTTATGGGCTCGTTTGACGATAGACAGCAGGCGATAAACTTTGTTTCCTTCCTTGGTGGAATGGTGCTTGAGAGCGCAGAGCCCCTTCTTGATTTTCTCGCATATGTATGCACAGACGAGAAGGATTTTGAGGCAACCGACAAGCTCAACTCCTGCCTTTCAATAATTATCGGCTCTCTTGTAGAGCTTGAGGGCGAAAGCCTTGAGGGTCTTACCCCCGAGGAGCTTCCAAAAACCCGCGCCGGAAACAAATTTATGGCAGGCGTGTCTATGGCAAGGGTAATCTTTGTTGACAATGTACGCAAGAGGGTTAATTTTTAATTATCCTCTTTCAATATAGCTTAGCGGGTCGCCCGCTATGCCTTCTTTCCATATTTTGTGCCGACACACAAAAGAAAAGGGACGAGATTTTCTCGTCCTTTTTTCTTGCTTATTTTTTACCCTTGCCCTTGGCTGATAGCTCCTCAAAGACCTCGGGGCAGAGCCCGTCGTCGATAAATTTATCATTTAGGACATATTCTCCGCCAAAGCCTGCGGGGCGATAGCATTTACTAACTATGTTTTGGTGGCTTGAGGCAACCCCCTCGTCCTTACCGAGGCAAGCCTCGATTTTACCGATAGGCAACGCAATTAGCGAGCAACCGCCAAGGTTGTCCTTGTCCATTGAGTACGAGGAGCGAAGCACAAAGGCGTTGCATCTGTACGCAAGAAGAGTTGCTTGTGCCTTAATTATATCCACTCTCTCCCCTCTTTGATAGCCAGGGAGAATGATTACATCGGGCTTGAATTTTGCGATATGCTCGATTTGCTCGTTAAAATAAATGTCGTAGCAGGTCATAAATGCGAAGCGAATTCCGTCAACGACCGCGGTGCACTCGCCGTTTCCGCGCTCAACTCCAAGGCTCTTTTCCGCTGGTGGTAAATGTACCTTGTCGTAAACGAAAGCTACCTTGCCTCTTTTATCATAAAGATAGGTGCTGTTTCTTAGCCTGCCCTCGCGCCTTTCGAGCACATTTACAGCCACATATGCGCCCTTTTCCTTGGCAACCCTTGCTCCCGCCTGCTTCATTTCGTCAGCATAGGCTACAGCCTCAAGCTCAATTTCGGGGTCGGCAGTACCGCCCGCATTTGAGTACTCTGGCAAAACGATTATCTCGTTTTCCTCAGCTCCCTCAAGGCAACTCTTTAGATATTCTCTAATTTTCACACAGGGCTCGCCCTCTTGATAATATTTTGGTTGTACTACTGTTAGCTTCATTTTTCTTTCCTTTTTGGTCACGAGCTTGCATCTGTAATAGCCTAAGCCATCACGATAGAAGAAGCTCGTAAATTTGCCAAAGCTATAGCCCGTGCCCGCCAAAAGCTCCTTTATTTCGCTTAGGCTCGGGGTGTATTCCTTTGATTTTTCGTTGTCAATTTCGGGGCTTATGCGGAAATTAAACCAGTTGATGCCCTTTGATAGGTCCATTTCCTTAATAAATTTTATACAGCCCTCGTGAATTTCCTCGTAGGTCTTAAAGTATAGCCCCTTGCGGTGGTAATAGTTGTAATCGGTTTTCGTGCAGGTAAGACCAAAAAACTCCTCAGGCTTGTAGTGCGTGCCCTCGCTTATAAGCTCCTCGTCTGTTACATTGAAGGTGCGATATTGAGTCGTTTCCTCGTCGCCCGCCTCGCCGTGAACATTTGTAATGTCCCAATGGTAATACTCGCCCTCGTGCTTAACCGCGAGCCACGCGTGAAGCACAGGGGTTTTTCCGTCCTCCTCAAGGGAATCGGTTTCAGCCGAGAGATAGGCAACGCTAACTCCGCGCCTTTGTAAAATGAATTGAGCAAGCTTTGAAAAGGCGGAGCAAACACCCTTTTTTCTCTTTAAAAGACCGACAACGGTGTGCCTCTCCTGACGCGTCTTTGGTCCGCGAGCGTCCATTGAATAGGTGTATTCCTTGCAGATAAAGTCGTTTACCGCCACTTGAAGCTCAAAAGGGTCGCTTATGTGGTCAAATTTGTGTAGGATTTTTTCCATTTGCAAGTGAAGCCTTTTGATTTCCTCCTTGCTGTAGAGGATTTTTCCCACGATTGCGATAGTCTTTCCTCTGCCCCAGTCCATAGAATTGAAGTCAACATAAAATAGCTCGGGAAAATCGTCAATAACCGCGCGAAACGATTTTACAGGGTCCATAAAGCCCCAGTTAATCTCGTACTCAAATTCGTAATTTTGCTTTAGCAAATTCTCCGCTAATACGCGATAAAACCGCTTTTCCTCTCTGTTTAGCTTCGAGTAAAAAAACCTCGTGCTAAGCTTGTGCTTCCTGCTTAACATTCCCTCGCCCCCCTTCGTGCTTCATTCTTATAAAAATATTATAGCAATAAAAAAAGCCGTTGTCAATCGGCTTTTTTTATTCGTAATATGCCTAAACGCAGTTTATTTGCCTTCAGGTACTGAAAGTAAAGAGTCAAGAAAGACAAGGCGCACTGCAAGCCACGGACGAAGGCTATCCCCTCACCCCAAAAAATCTGCTCGATTTTTACGGGGACCCCGAGGAGTGATAGTCGAGGTCGTGGGTGAAGCGCAACGATGTATAATGCAGTTTATTTGCGCTTTAAGTCACTGAAAGCAAAGAGTCAAGAAAGACAAGGCGCACCGCACATTGGGGGCGATAGCGTACTTGGCATACGCTGAGGTCACAATGCAGGAGCAACGATGTATAACGCGGTTCGCTTTGACTCAGGCACTGAGGCGAAAGGAACAAGCTAGGCTAGGCGCACCGCACATTGGGGGCGATAGCGTACTTGGCGTACGCTGAGGTCACAATGCAGGAGCAACAACGCATAGCGCGGTTCATTTTGACTCAGTTAGGACGGACCAGTATGTTTTGAGATAATCAATCCCCGACCCTATTGTCATAATAAGCATCGCACCAACGGCAACATAGGAAGCTATGCTGTGGGTGTTGAAGGCTATGGACCATGCGGGCTCAAGAATGAGAATAAGAATTGCGCCAATTTGAGTTACGGTCTTGCATTTGCCGAACCAGCTTGCGGCTACTACGCCTACCTCGCTGTTTGCACAAACGAGACGGATTGAGGTAACACCAAGCTCGCGAAGGAAAACTATTGCGCTTGCCCAGATGAGAACCTGTTGGAGAATTCCGCCACTCTTAACTGTGAGTGTAAGAAGCGCTGCGAAAACCATAAATTTGTCTGCAAGTGGGTCCATAAACTTACCGAAATTAGTCACAAGACCGTATTTTCTTGCGATTTTGCCGTCAAGCATATCGGTAAGCGCGGTAATTGCAAACACGCCTGCGCTTATAAGCGCACAAGCGATGGTGTTTGGAATGTAGAGCAAGCAAGCCATAAACACAGGCACAAGAATTGCTCTTAGCATTGTTAGTTTGTTTGGTAAATTCATAATAACCTCCCTGTATGAATGCGAAGCTTTGCTTCGCAATGAAATCCGTCTTGCGACGGTTGAAATCTGCTTTGCAGATGAAATCGCTTCACGGTGAAATCCAAAAAGCGAGCTTTTTGGATTTGAGCTTGACGACTTTCATCAAATATGAATCAATATGATTTACAATAGACCTTTTGCCTTTTGCAAAAACGGCGAAGCTTATAGAAGCAAGTTAGACAAGGCGCACCGCACATTAAGGACGATAGCGTACTTTGCGTACGCTGAGGTCGCAATGCAGGAGCAACGCAGTATAACGATGCTTATAGAAGCTCAGCAATTAGGTCGTAGTCAAGGGCATCGGTAACCCTCACAGTTACAAATTGTCCCTCGGTGAGTGCTCCGCGCTTGGCGAGAATGAATACCTTGCCGTCGATGTCGGGGGCGTCCTGCGAGGTGCGGGCGCTATACGATTCGCTCACGGGGTCGTATGCCTCTATTAGAACCTCTATTTCGCTTCCTATTTTCGCGCTTTGCTGAGCTTCGCTGATGCTTAGCTGATGCTCCATAAGAATGTCGTAGCGGTCCTGCTTTATTTGGTCATCAATTTGGTCGGGAAGCTTATAGGCGGGGGTGCCCTCCTCGCGAGAGTAGGTGAATGCACCGAAATGCTCAAATTTCGCTTCCTTTATAAATTCGCAAAGCTCCTCAAAATCCGCCTCGGTTTCGCCTGGGAATCCGACAATTGCGGTTGTGCGGATTGAAATACCCTCGACCTGTGTGCGTAATCTTGAGATTGTGTCACGGACAAGGGCGCCATCTCCGCGTCTGTTCATTCGTCTAAGAACGCTTGAGGAAATGTGCTGAATTGGTATGTCAATGTATTTTACGAGCTTGGGGTTTTCGTTGAATTCCCGAATAAGCTCTGGGGTTATCTTGTCGGGATAGCAATAGAGCAATCTTAGCCACTTGATGCTTGTTTCGTTTGCAAGACGGCGAAGAAGCTCGGGCAAGGCATATCTGCCGTACAAATCAATTCCGTAGGCGGTTGTGTCCTGTCCTATCACTACAAGCTCGGCAATTCCCATATCGGCAAGCTCCTTAGCTTCCTCAACGAGCTCGTCCATCGGGCGCGAGCGAAATTTTCCTCGTCTGTCGGGAATTGCACAGTAGGTACAGCGATTGTCACAGCCCTCGCTAATTTTGAGGTAGGAAAAGACCTCACCTGTGGTTAAAATTCGGTCTCCGCCAAGGGCGACCTCGTTTTTGTCGAGGAACTCGCTAAAGCGCTCACCGCGCTCAATCGCCTGCACCGCCTTGACGATGCTATGCACGCTTCCTGTGCCAAGCAGGGCATCAACCTCGGGCATTTCCCTCATAACCTCATCACGATAGCGCTCTGCAAGGCACCCTGTGACGATAATTCCCTTTAAATTATTATTTTCCTTAAGCCACGCAATGTCGAGAATGTTGTCAATCGACTCTTGCTTGGCATCGTTTATGAACGCGCAGGTGTTAATTACAACTATGTCTGCCTCGGTTTCGTCGGGGGTTATATCATACCCCTCGGCAACTAAATGCCCGAGCATAACCTCGGTATCAAGCAGATTTTTTGGACACCCAAGCGATACAAAGCCTATTTTTAACATAGTAACTCCTTAGTAAGTGCGAGGTGCGGAATGCGGAATGCGAAGTGTTGAGTGCGGAATGATAAATCAATATAATTTACACATAGACATTTTGTATTTTGAATTTCACGCTTGCTTGCCTTTTGGCATTTTTCTAAAACCGCTATGCGTTTGCAATGAGTTTTGTGACTACTGGCTCATTTCGCACTTCGCATTTCGCACTTCGCATTTTTTCTAAAACCGCAATCAAGATTGCGATTGAAAAGCCTTTACCGCTTCCTTGATGTCGGCAATGTTGTAGCCGTAGCGCATAAGAGCGCCTATCATCTTCTTTAGCTCGTCAGGGTCCCTTGGGAGTGGGTTGTACTTGTGCTCTATAATCCACATACAGTTCTCAACAAAGTTGACCTCGGCAAGCGCTTGCTTAACATATTCGCTCACCTCATCGCGGCGATAGCCCTTGAGAATAAGCTCCTCAACTATCTTAATTCTGCCGAACTTTTTCTTGAGATATGTGTCGATTAAAAGCCCCATCTGCTTCTTTTCGTCAATATAGCCACGATGCTCCATATAGAGGGCAACATTCTCGCTAAGCTCACGAGAGAAGCCCTGCCTTTGAAGCTTGGTTATAAGCATTTTTTTGTTGTTCTCGCCATAGGAAAGGATTGAAAATGCGTGACGACGCGCGTTGTCAAATAGATGCTCCTCTCTTATGCGAAGAAAGTGGGCATCGTCGATTATTTCGCCCTGCTCAAGCTCAAAGCGCTCGAACTGGTCGGGCGAAACGGGCATTTCAAAGCTCGTTCCCATGCTCGAGGTTATATAGAAAATATATCCCTCTGTAGTCTTTTTGATTTTTTCTATCTTGTAATAAATTTTTTCCATTCAGTTCCTCGTCCTGTTCTCATACAAGAGACACTCTCGGTCAGTTAACCGAGGAAGATGCAAAATTGTGTTAAATCGCGTTTGTTAATTTAATTTTTGATTGTGCGCTCATTTCGAGCACAAGAAGCGAGTTGTTCAAGGCGCACCACAGCCGACAGATGAAGATGTATATGCATACTTCGAATTTGTCGGCGAGGAGCAACGCAGAAGAACGACGCTTATTGTGCTTGAAATCAGTCTTCTATGCCAAGCGCGGACAAATCAAAGTCCCCGTCATTGGGGTCAAAATCGCCGTCATCATCGCCACCCTCGCCGTTTGCAATTTTAGCTTTGATTTTCTCCTCAAGCTCTGCCATTAGCTCTGGTGAGGACTCGAGGTGAGCGCGCATTTTGTCCTTGCCTTGAATTTTGGTTTCTCCATAGCTGAAGAAGGAGCCACTCTTCTCTACGATACCAAGGTCGATTGCCATATCAACGATTTCTGTCGATTTGGAAATTCCCGAGCCGTAAAGAATTTCGAATTCCGCAACCTTAAAGGGCGGGGCAACCTTGTTTTTAACTACCTTTGCCTTTACGCGGTTTCCGTAAGCCTCGCTTCCGTTTTTGAGAGTTTCACTCTTTCTTATGTCAATCCTAACCGATGCATAGAACTTAAGCGCGTTACCACCTGTGGTGGTTTCGGGATTTCCGTACATAACGCCTATTTTGCTTCTTAGCTGGTTGATGAATATAAGAATACAGTTTGTTTTGTTAATTGCTCCTGCGAGCTTACGAAGCGCCTGCGACATAAGTCTTGCTTGAACGCCCATATGGCTGTCGCCCATTCCGCCCTCTATTTCCTGTTGAGGAACGAGCGCTGCAACGGAGTCAATAACGATAATATCAACAGCACCTGAGTTTACAAGGGTTTCGGCAATTTCGAGCGCCTGCTCACCGTGGTCGGGCTGAGAAACGAGAAGCTCGTCAATGTTTACACCGATAGCCTTTGCGTACACAGGGTCGAGCGCGTGCTCTGCATCAATGAATGCAGCAGTTCCGCCAAGCTTTTGGCTCTCTGCAATCGCGTGAAGCGCAATAGTTGTCTTACCTGAGGACTCAGGACCGTAAATTTCAATAATTCTTCCCTTTGGAAGACCGCCAACACCGAGGGCAAGGTCAAGAGTGAGCGAGCCTGTAGAAACTGCCTCAATCTTAATGTCGGGCGCATCGCCTAAGCGAATAATCGAGCCCTCACCGTTGTCCTTTCTAATTTGAGCAAGCGCGGTGTCAAGCGCCTTTTTCTTTTGCTCGGCGCTACTTAATTCAGCGCCCTTTTTATCTACCTTTGTAGATTTTTTTGCCATAATAATCTCCTTTTGGGCAAAGCCCAGATTAAAAGTGAAGAGTGAAGAGTGAAGAG
>JAFTIV010000034.1 GCA_017456685.1 Clostridia bacterium
AGGAGCTTTTTGAAGAGGGCTATTACGACCTTGCCTCGCACTCAATGGACCATTGTCTCTGCTTTAACGAGGAAACACCGTGGGATGTGCGCGAAAAAGACGCAATTGACTCTAAGGTGGCGCTTGAGAAAATCTATGGAATAACCCCTCTTTGCTATGTAGCACCAAACGGTGGACACACACCCGAGGGCTGTCGTGCGCTTCACAAGCACTATCTTGCAAACAGAAATAACAGCGAGGGCGGAGTTGACCCGGATACGATGGATTTTTATGATATAGGCACTATAATTCCCCGTCACGAGCACGAAAATGCTCAGCCGTATGTTGATTTTATAGATAACCTTATCAAAAACGGCACCTATGCAATTCAAATAAATCACTGGCTAAGCGAGAAGGAGCAGGACACCTTCCACGCACAGCGCCTAAGCGTTTTTGCCGAGGAGTGTGAATATATTGCCAAAATGGTAAACGAGGGCAAGCTCTGGTGCGCCTCAATGAACGATGCGGTAAAATACCTCTACGAAAGGAAAAATGCTGAAATATCGACACAGGGCGACAAAATCACCGTGTCACATTCGCTTGACAGGGCAATTTTCGATATGCCCCTCACTCTTGTTATAGACACGCCCGAGGACAAAAGGGTTGAAATCAACGGCACTCCCTTTGAAATCAAGGCGGGCAAGGATAATATCATTACAATAGAGGTATAAAATGCTAACATACGCGTCAATTGCATTTGGAATAATATCGGTAATAGCCTTTTTTGCATATGCGCTTGATAAAAGCAAGGCTAAGCGCCGTGCGTGGAGAATTCCCGAGAAGGTGCTTCTTGGGCTATCGTTTTTTGGCGGAGCGCTTGGTGGCACGCTTGCGATGTCGCTTTGTAGGCACAAGACTAAGCATTGGTACTTTGTTGTCGTAAACGCAATAGGGCTTGCGTGGCAAATAGGCGCGCTAATTTGGCTTGCACAGCTTTAAAACGAGCGAAAGTTAAAAATATTACAAAAAAGACTTGACAAATAAAAGGACTTGTGATAAAATAACCTTCGCAAATGCTACTATGGCTCAGTTGGTAGAGCGCATCCTTGGTAAGGATGAGGTCATCGGTTCGATTCCGATTAGTAGCTCCAAAAAAGCGACAAGCACAGGCTTGTCGCTTTTTTGACGAAGTCGTCCTATATGCCCAAGGGCTGAGCCCTTGGATTTCATCGCTCTGCGATTTCATCTGCGGAGCAGATTTCAACCGTCCTTTTAGACGGATTTTATTGCGAGGTGTGCCTTGCACAAAGGAGCGATTTATGTCTCAAGTAACAGAAAACCCATTTAAATATAGCGACACGAACAAGAGGTATCACACCTACGATTATTTTTTGCGCCATACCTTTGGAGAGAAGTGCGCAAAGATTTCGCTCGATGCAGGGCTTACCTGTCCAAACCTTGATGGTACGGTGGGAGTAGGGGGATGCATTTATTGCTCGGGCGGTAGCGCATCGCTTAGCTGTCGCGCCCTTACCTCTCTTAGAGAGCAATACGAGCGTGGGCGCGCCATAATGCTATCAAAATGGAAGGACATAAAAATGTTCATTCCGTACCTTCAAGCCTATACAAATACCCACACGAGTGTGGATAATTTGAGGAAAATCCTCAATGAGGTGGCATCACTTGAGGGGGCTGTGATGGTAAACATCGCAACCCGTGCCGATTGCCTTGAAAACGAGAAAATAGACGAGCTTTGCGCGCTTGCCGAAAAAATGCCCGTAACAATCGAGCTTGGCTTGCAGAGCGCGAGCGACAAGACGGCAGAGCTCATAAACCGCTGTCATACCCTTCTTCAGCTTGAGGATGCGGTTGCAAGGCTGAGAGAGCGCGCGCCAAAGGTCAAAATTGCCATTCATATAATCAATGGCTTGCCGTGCGAGGACAAGGCACAAATGCTTGAAACAGCGCGTACTGTGGCTAAATTAGGCGCAGATATAATAAAAATTCACCTTTTGCACATAATGAGGGGCACACCCCTTGAGGCACTCTATACCTCGGGCAAATACAGACCTCTTGAGATGAGAGAGTATGTAGATATAGTATGCGACCAAATCGAGCTTCTTCCGCCCGAGATGGTGATTGAAAGGCTGACGGGCGATGGAGAAAGAGAAGCGCTTTTAGCACCGCTTTGGAGCCTAAAAAAGACAGCAGTTATAAACGAAATTGATAAGGAGCTTTACCGTCGAGGCACGATGCAGGGCGCGCGTCTTGCGACACAGGGCTAAGGAAAGGCGCCTTAAGGAAGCAATTTAGAGGATTTATGAAAAGGGTACTTATCTTTATAAGAGGACACATAGTGTTCGTAATTGCCACGCTTGTGGCTCTAATAAGCTCATTTATCGTTCCACCGAGCAGGGCTTATCTTGATTACATAGACTTCAAAACCCTTGCGTGCCTTCTTGCCACGCTTGCGGTTGTCTGTGCGCTTAAGAATATTAAATTTTTCGGCATAGTAGCCCGCAAAATCATACACGCCACCCCAAATTTTAGAGTGTGCGTGCTTGCGCTTATCTACATAACCTTTATAGGCTCGCTCTTTATCGCAAACGATATGGCGCTTATAACCTTCTTGCCACTTGGCTGGTATGTCCTTAGCGAAACGGGCAATGAAAAATATACCCCTTGGCTTTTCGTTTTGCAAAATATCTCGGCAAACCTTGGTGGAATGCTGACTCCGTTTGGAAACCCACAAAACCTCTACCTGTATTCGAAATTCAATATTCCAACAGGCGAATTTATGCTCATAATGCTTCCGCCGTTTCTTTTGGCGGTTGCAATGCTCACTCTTTGCGCGCTCTTTTTCCCGAAAACGAAAATGGAGCTAAAAACTAAGGAGCCCTTTGTGTTTAAGCGCACAAGAAGCATAATCTATCTTGTAATTTTCACCCTGACCATTTTAATGGTATTTTCAATAGTTCCGTGGCAAATCGGTCTTGCGCTCACCCTTGTGTCAATTTTTGTCCTTGACCGCCACGCGCTTTTAAGGGTTGACTACTTTTTGCTTGGCACATTCCTTATGTTCTTTATCTTTGCAGGAAATATGTCAAGCATCGGCGCTGTAAGGGAGCTATTCTCATCGCTTCTTGAAAAAAGCACGCTTGTTTTCTCGGCACTCTCGTGTCAGGTTATCTCAAATGTGCCAAGCGCAATTCTGCTCTCACAATTTACAAGTAACTATAAGGAGCTTTTGTATGGCGTAAACATAGGCGGAACGGGCACACTAATTGCCTCGCTCGCCTCGCTTATCACCTTTGCAGAGTATTCTCGCACGGGCGCTGGCTCGAAGCTAAAATACCTCGGGGTCTTTACGCTTCTTAACTTAATTTTCCTTTTCGCCTTGCTCGCGCTTTGCCTTATTTTGGTGTAATTTACAATAAAATGCAAAATTAAAGCACCCTTTGGGTGCTTTTTTTCTCGAAAATGAAAAAATTTTGAAAATTTTCAAAAAACCCTTTATTTTTATAATATTATATGCTACAATAATGCCGACCCAAAAATTTAGTTTAATATTTAGATGGATATAGAGAGGAATAAAATGATTAGAGAAGATTTAAGAAATGTTGCTATCATCGCACACGTTGACCACGGAAAGACAACACTCGTTGACGGAATGCTCCAGCAGGGCGGTGCATATCACGAAAATCAAGCTACAACAGAAAGAGTAATGGACTCAAATGACCTTGAAAGAGAAAGAGGAATTACAATTCTTGCGAAAAATACCGCTATTCATTACAAGGGCAAGAAGATAAATGTAATCGACACCCCAGGCCACGCGGACTTCGGTGGAGAGGTTGAGAGAATTCTTAAGATGGTAAATGGTGTTATTTTGCTCGTTGATGCAGCAGAGGGACCAATGCCACAGACCCGCTTCGTGCTTCAAAAGGCAATGGAGATGGGACACAGAATAATAGTTGTTGTAAATAAAATCGACCGTCCCGATGCTCGTATTCACGAGGTTGTTGACGAGGTGCTTGAGCTTCTTATTGACCTTAACGCAACCGACGACCAGCTTGACTCACCTATGCTCTTCTGCTCAGGCAGAAGCGGTACAGCCTCACTCTCACCTGATGTTGAGGGCGAAAACCTTATTCCACTCCTTGACACAATCCTTGAATACATTCCCGAGCCAGAGGGCGAGGAGGACGAGCCTCTTCAATTGCTCGTTTCAAGCGTTGACTATAGCGATTATGTTGGAAAAATCGGTATCGGTAGAATTGAGCGCGGTACTATTAAGGTTGGACAAGAGGTTAGCGTTTGCAACTTCCACTCAAATGACAAGCCACGCCGTGCAAAAATAATTTCAATCTATCAATTTGACGGACTTTCTCGCTCACAGACACAGAGCGCAACCGTTGGAGACATCGTATGCTTTAGCGGTGTTGAGGAGCTCTCAATTGGTGACACGGTTTGCGCAATTGACACCCCAGAGCCACTTGAGTTCGTAAAGGTTTCCGAGCCTACAATGGAGATGACCTTCTCTGTAAACGATAGCCCATTTGCAGGACAAGAGGGCAAGTTTGTAACCTCAAGACAAATAAGAGACCGCCTTTACAAGGAAACCCTTAAGGATGTTTCTCTCCGCGTAACAGATGGCGAAACGACAGACTCCTTCAAGGTTGCGGGCAGAGGTGAGATGCACCTTTCAATCCTTATTGAGAATATGCGTCGCGAGGGCTATGAGCTCGCCTGCGGAGCACCAAAGGTTCTTTACAAGGAGATTGACGGAATTCTCAACGAGCCAATGGAGAGAGTTTCTATTGATGTTCCCGAGGAGAGCGAGGGCATTGTAATGCAGAAGCTCGGCGCTCGTAAGGGTGAATTCGTTGATATGGCAAAGGTCGGCACAAGAACAAGAATTGAATACCTAATCCCATCAAGATGCTTGCTCGGCTACAGAAGCGAGTTTATGACTGACACAAAGGGAGAGGGAGTTATAAACACACTCTTTGACGGCTATCAGCCATTCAAGGGCGATGTTGTAACAAGATTTACAGGATCACTTATCGAGTCGGAGAACTGTGAGGCAACCTCATATGGTCTTTTCAATACTCAGGACAGAGGCGCTATGTTCATCGGCGTACAGACCCCGGTTTACGAGGGTATGATTGTTGGTGAATGCCCTAAGATGGAGGACATTGTTGTAAATGTTTGCAAGAAGAAGCACCTAACCGCAGTTCGCTCAAAGGGCGCGGACGAGGCTCTTATTCTTGTTCCACCAAGAGTTTTGTCGCTTGAGCAGGCAATTGAGTATATCGCAGATGATGAGCTTATTGAGGTAACACCAAAATCGCTTCGTCTTAGAAAGAGAATTCTTAATACTCAGCTAAGACTTAAGGCACAAGCAAAGCTTAAGTAAAAAAATATGGCGGAGAAGACCTCTCCGCCTGTTTTCAAAGGGGACCTTATATGAAAGCCTTTTACACGAAAAAGAAATTTGAACAGCTATTACAAGAGGCAATGAATGGTGAGGCAAGCTCGCAATACGCACTTGGCTATATTTACGAAACAGGAAATATAAGCGATATGACCGAGGATGAGCGAAGGGAGCTGATAAACCTATATGAGGCGCTCGACTGGTATGAGAGCGCGTCGATTGATGGTTGGAGCGTAGCGCAAGAGGCTGTCTTGCGAGTGAGAGGACTTATAGAGGCTAATTTTACATTTTCAAGCGAGCAAATAGAGGAATATATCAGCCTTGCAGAAGAGGGTAGCCTTGATGGACTGTATGTGGCGGGCTGTGGACTTTTAAGAGGACAGCAGGGCTGGATGCTAAATCCCAAGGCAGGAGAAAAATATTTAAAAAGGGTAACAGAAATGGGCTCGGTTCAAGCAGCCAAGAGTCTGGCGCACTATTATGCGTTTTGCCCAAGCCCTTCGTTTTTGAGCAAGGAAAAGTGCCTTGAATACTGTGACATTGCCGAGAAAATGGGTGGCAACAGCTCGCAAATCGAGGAGCTAAGAGACCTTATAAGACTTGGAATAATATTTTAAGGAGATAGATTATGTTTTCGGATAGACTTTTACAAATTTCAGCGCAAGCAGAAAAAGAGCTTGCTCCTATTTTCGCAAAAATAGATTCAATTTCATTTGATAACACCGAGAGGGTGCTCGATGCCTTCCGTGAGTATCGCGTAAGCGAGGCTATGTTCGCAGGAACTACAGGCTATGGCTATGACGATATGGGAAGAGACACCCTTGATAAAATATACGCGCGCGTAATGGGCGCGGAAAGCGCATTCGTTCGCCACAACATCGTAAACGGAACACAAGCGCTCACAATAGGACTTTTTGGTCTTCTAAGACCAAATGATATTCTTCTATCCGTTACAAATCAGCCATACGATACCCTTTGCGAGGTAATCGGTATAAACGGCGCAAATGGTGACGGCTCACTTGCAGACTTCGGTGTAGAGTATCAGCAGGTTGACTTTACAAAGGACAAGAAAATAGACTTTGACGGAATCGCAAAGAAATTAAGCGAGGGCGGAAAGAGAGTAAAGGTTGTATTCATTCAGCGCTCAAAGGGCTATCTTGACCGTCCAACCCTCACAGTTGAGCAAATAGGCGAGATTTGCGCATTTGTAAAGGCAAGAAGCGACGCATATGTGGTTGTAGATAACTGCTATGGCGAATTTACCGAAACAAAAGAACCAACAATGGTTGGCGCAGATATGATAATGGGCTCACTTATCAAAAATCCAGGTGGTGGAATTGCCGAAAGCGGTGGCTACATTGCAGGAACAAAAAGAGCAGTTGAGCTTGCGTCCTATCGCTTAACAACAGTAGGCACGGGCGCTGAAGTTGGAGCAAGCCTTGGTCAAAACAGAAGCATGTTCAAGGGCTTTTTCCTTGCGCCTCATATAGTTGCACAGGCGAAAAAGACCGCACACTTTGCCGCATATGTTCTTGAAAAGCTCGGCTTTGATGCATACCCTCGCTACGATGAGATGCGCTCGGACATAATTCAAACAATCAAATTCGGCTACCCCGAGGGACTAATAAAATTCTGTCAAGGAATACAGAGCGCAAGCCCCGTTGACTCCTTCGTAACCCCAATGCCATGGGCAATGCCAGGCTATGCAGACGAGGTAATAATGGCAGCAGGCGCCTTCACCCAAGGCTCCTCAATCGAAATCAGTGCAGACGGACCAATAAGAGAGCCTTATATAGCCTTTTTCCAAGGCGCGCTAACTTATGAGAGTGGGAAGATTGCGATTTTGACTGCCGTCCAAAAGCTCCTTGACGAGCAATAAGCTTCGTTCTTCTGCGTTGCGGAATGACAAGCAAATGCGAAATGCGAAATGCGGAGTGCGGAATGGCGGGGACGCCCCCGCGGGCGAAAAGAATGAAAACAGTGCGTAAGCGCGTTTTCTACCTTTTTTCTTCACTTTTCATTCTTCTTTCTTCGTTCTTCATTCCCAAGTGGCAAGCAAATGCAAAATGTCTGTATGTAAATTATATTGATTTATCATTTCGCACTTCGCATTCCGCATTTCGCATTTTTGCGCAAACTCAACCATCAAAAACAGGAGGGTAATATGAGCCAAGGTCAATTAGACGAAATTTACGAAAGGGCGCAGGCGCTTCTTTCGTCGGGCGATTACAGGAGCGCGTTTATCGAGCTTGAGAAAATAGCGCTCAAGGGACACATTCCCGCAATGAGTATGATGGGCTATCTTTACGAGGTAGGCAAAGGAACAGAGCCCGACATTTACAAGGCGGTTGAATGGTACAAAAAATCAGCCGAGGGTGGAAGCAACACTGCGCAATACAATCTTGCGTCCTGCTACAAGAACGGAAAGGGCGTCAAGAAGGACCTATGCGAGGCGGTGAGATGGTTTACCGCATCAGCCGAGCAGGGAAACACGCGCGCTCAATACACCCTTGCCTATAGGCACCTAAACTGAGAGGGCACGCCTCAAAGCAACGAGGAATACATAAAATGGATGACAAAATCAGCCACAGGGGGAAATCTAAATGCACAATTCGCCCTTGGCTGTGACTATTTTGATGGCACAAACGGGGTCGAAAAAAGCATAGAAAAGGCAGAGATATTTTTGAAAAGACCCGCTCAAGGTGGCAACTCAAGGGCTCAGCTTTTGCTCGGTAGGATTTACAAAAAGGGCGGAGCCGTTCCAAGAGATGAAAAGAGAGCATTTGAGCTTTTCGAGCTCTGTGCCGAGCGCGAGCCCGAGGGAAGATATGAGCTTGGGCTTTGCTACTATAACTCCATAGGAGTTAAAAAATCATACTACACAGCTATGCGCTACATTAAGGCTGCTGCCGATGCAGGCGTTGAAAAGGCGCAGAAATTTATCGAGGCGCAAAACCGCGTTGAAGAAGAAAAGGCGCGTCGCTCGGTGCTTCTTAAGTCTTATGTAAAGGCTATCACCTACAGAGAGGACGCAGAGATAGAGGACCTTATAAAGGCGTGTCAGCTTTGCGAGGAAACCTTAAACCCAAGCGATGCGTTTGCTGTAAGGGCGTTTGCTAAAATGCGCTACTGGCTCGCTCTTGCGTATTACAAAAGGGACACAGAGGACCCAAGCAATGCACGCCTTGCGCGCCAAAAAATGGAAAAATCAGCAGAGCTTGGCTATGACGAGGCGCAATTTCGCCTTGCCGAATGGTATTTTAAGGACTATGGCTTAAGCGAAGCAGATACGCACGACTATGAGCCCGATGCAATCCGCCTGCTCAAGAGCGCAGCGGAGCAGGGTCACAAGGGTGCGAAGGCGGTATTAGACGCGCTACAATAGAGCACAAGCTAAAAGGAGAGGACACAATGATACTTTTAAAGGGTCGTCCAAAGGACGAGAGTGGCAGAGAGGCAAGGGAAATCCGCGTTTACGACTACCTTGATGCGCTCGGCATAGAGTTTTATCGCGTTGACCACGCGCGCGCAGAAACAATGAACGATTGCGAGGCAATCGACATTGCTCTTGAGACGGTTATGTGTAAAAATTTAGTTCTTTGCAACCGTCAACACACGATGTTTTATCTGCTTATGATGCCCGCAAGCAAGCCATTTAGGACAAAGGATGTGTCGCATCTTATAAATTCTGCTCGCCTTAGCTTTGCCGAGAGCGAGTATCTTGAAAAATTCCTTGATGTTCACCCTGGCTCAGTTAGCATAATGGGTCTTATGAATGACAAGGAGCATAGCATCAATTTGCTCATTGACAAGGAGGTGCTCGAGCCCGAGTTTATCGGCTGTCACCCCTGTGAAAATACTACAAGCCTAAAAATTAGAACAAAGGATATTTTAGAAAAATATCTTCCTGCAACAGGACACACACCTTTAATTCTTGACATACCAAGGACAGAAGAATGCTAAGCATAAAAATTATCGCTACAGGCGATTTTAAGGAAAATTATCTAAGAGAAGCGTGTGCCGAATACAAAAAACGCCTTGGCGCGTGGTGCAGGCTTGAGGAGATTATTCTAAAGGAGGAAAGGCTTCCTGATAATCCCTCGCCCTCACAAATTGAAAAAGCTCTTGAGGCAGAGGAAAAGAGAATTCTTGAAAGGCTCACCCCAAGGTCATATGTAATCGCAATGTGCGTAGAGGGGAAACAGCTAAGTAGCGAGGAGCTCGCGCAAAAAATCAGCGAAATACAGACACAGGGCAGGAGCGAAATTGTATTTATAATAGGCTCGTCCTATGGCTTGTCAAACACCATAAAATCGCGCGCAGACTACAAGCTCTCAATCTCAAGGCTAACCTTCCCACATCAGCTTCTAAGAGTGATTTTGCACGAAACAATATATAGAAGTGTTTCTATTTTGCAGGGCGCCAAATACCACAAATGATGCGCAGGAAGCGTCGTTCTTCTGCGTTGCTCCTCGTGGGTAATCTCGTCGTATGCCATATACGCCTTCGCCTACCCACTGCGGTGCGCCTTGAACAACTCGCTTCCACAGCATCGAAATACTGCGTTGCTCCTCGATGGCAAGCAAGTGCGTAGCGATGCTACGCAACGAAATCCGTCTTGCGACGGTTGAAATCTGCTTTGCAGATGAAATCGCTTCGCGGTGAAATCCAAAAAGCCTACTTTTTGGATTGAGTTAGACGGATTTCATTTCAACGAGGCTCTGCCTCGATTTCAACCACGCATCGCGTGGATTTCAACCATACAGAGTATGGATTTCATTGATTTACTATAGCCATTTTATAGTTAGTGAATTTTTTAGAAAGGAAGTTACCATTATGAACGCAAATAAAACGAGAATATGTGTCGTTGGTGCGGGGCACGCAGGCGTTGAGGCTGCGCTTGCCTGTGCAAGAATGGGAATTGACACCATTCTTTTTACAATGTCGCTTGATGCGATTGCAAATCTACCGTGCAATCCCTCGATAGGTGGAACGGCTAAGGGTCACCTTGTGTACGAGATTGATGCGCTTGGCGGTCAAATGGGACGAAGCGCGGACCTTGTAACCCTTCAAGCGCGCACGCTCAACCTTGGCAAGGGTGCGGCGGTATATTCTAAGAGAATTCAAGCCGACAGAATGAAATATCGCGCGATAATGAAGAGTGTTCTTGAGCGCACTCCAAATCTTCGCGTAATTCAAGCGGAGATTACCGACCTTGAAATTACAGGCGAGGGGGCAGAGCGCAAAATTAGCGCAGTAATTACCAAGCTTGGCGAAAAATTCGAAACAGAGTGCGCCATTTTGTGTACAGGCACCTTCCTAAATGGCACAATCCACACGGGCAACATTTGCTACACCTCGGGTCCTGACTCTCTAATGGCGGCAACGGGTCTTACAGATGCCCTTGTGCGCGAGGGAGTATCTATGATGCGCTTCAAAACAGGAACTCCTGCAAGAATTCACGCAGACAGTGTAGATTATTCCAAGCTTGAGATTCAGCTTGGCGATGCCGACCAGCTTCCGTTCTCCTATCAAACCGACGAAAATGAGTATGCAGGCGCAAATCAAATCCCCTGCTACATCGCATATACAAACGAAAAAACACACGAAATTATAAAATCAAACATAAAGCGCTCGGCAATGTATTCGGGCAACATTCACGGCACAGGCCCTCGCTATTGCCCCTCAATAGAGGACAAAATTGTCCGCTTTGCAGACAAGGAGCGCCACCAATTATTCTTAGAGCCTATGGGCGCGGACACGAAGGAAATGTACCTTCAGGGCTTCTCGACCTCTATGCCAATTGAGGTTCAACGAGAAATGGTTTACTCCCTTGCTGGCTTTGAGCACGCAGAGATTATGCGCTATGCGTATGCAATAGAGTACGATTGCACCGACCCTCAGGAGCTTTTGCCAACCCTTGAATACAAGAAAATATCGGGTCTTTATGGCGCAGGACAATTCAATGGCACCTCTGGCTACGAGGAGGCGGGCGCGCAAGGACTTGTGGCTGGAATTAACGCATCGCTCAAGCTTCTTGGCAAGGAGCCTCTTATTCTGCCTCGCTCATCATCATATATCGGCACTCTCATTGATGACCTTGTTACCAAGGGCACAAGCGAGCCATATCGTATGATGACCTCTCGTAGCGAATATCGCTTGCTTCTAAGGCAGGACAATGCCGATTACCGCCTAACTCCTATA
>JAFTIV010000035.1 GCA_017456685.1 Clostridia bacterium
GGAAAAGGTGATACTTGACTGCTTGTCTCGCGGAGCAATGTATATCGGCGGTAGTGCCGGTGCGCATATTGCTTCTCGCTCTAGTCAACATGTAGCCACGTATGATGTTGACACATATGGCTTAACGGATTTTTCCGGATTATGTTTATTTGACGGCATTTTAATATGTCATTATTCGAATTTGAGAGAAAAAGACTATAGGACTTTAATCGAGGCAGGAGAACAAAAAATTATTAAACTTCGAGATCAAGATTTTATGGTTTTTGAAATATAAGATAACCCCGACAGATCTTTTGAAATCTGTCGGGGTTATCTATTTGTTTCTGCAGATCAAATTTAAGTCTTATGAGCAAACTTCCTTATGAGAACCAGCCTATTGCGGTTCTTTTTTGTTTATAAGCGATAGCTTTTGCTCTCTTGTGAGATGCTTTATTTCGTATTCGCGACTAAGTGCTTGGGATTTTGCCTCGCACTCCTCGACATAAACGAGCCTAACGGGCAGGCGCGAGCGCGTATATTTCGCTCCCTTGCCCGAATTATGCACACTCTCTCGCCTCTTTGGGTCGGTTGTATAGCCCGTGTATAGCGAGCCGTCTGCACACTCTAAAATATAAACAAAGCTTTTCATAAAACCACCTATGTGAAATTAAGAAAGAAAAATGAAGAATGAAGAAAAAAGGTAGAAAACGCGCCTCGGCACTGTTTTCATTGAATTATCTTTGGTGGAAGCCTATCCTATCTGTTCTCTCGAACGGGCTTACAATCCCCCCTGCTACGCTGTCCCCCCTTACTCTAAAGGGGGCGGTGAAATGAAATTCGTCAATCTCAAGTCCAAAAAGCGAACCTTTTTGGATTTCACCGCGAAGCGATTTCATCTGCAAAGCAGATTTCAACCGTCGCAAGACGGATTTCATTGCAAAGCATTTGCTTGCCACTCCGCATTTATATCTTCTTGTTCTTAAAATAATATTCCTTATCTCTTTCGCCTATTTCGCGGGCTACGCGACAAGGATTACCATATGCGACAACTCCCGAGGGAATGTCCCTTGTAACGACACTTCCCGCGCCGATTACGGTATTATCACCGATTGTAACGCCTGGCATAACGATAACGCCTGCGCCAAGCCAAACATTGTTTCCTATTCTAATGGGTGAGTTGAATTGATAGCCCTGCGCGCGAAGCTCAGGGTTTATCGGGTGACCTGCGGTTGAACGCACGACATTTGGTGCAAAAAGCACATTGTTGCCGACATAAATGTGGGTATCATCGACAAGGGTCAAGCCGAAATTCGCGTACACATAGTCGCCAAAATGGACATTGTGCCCGCCCCAGTTTGCGTGAAGCGGAGGCTCGACATAACAGCCCTCGCCACACTCGGCAAGCATTTTCTTAAGTAGCTCTGCTCTTTTTTCCTTTTCACAGGGTCTTGTGTTGTTATAGTCATACTGTAGCTCGAGGCATTTTGCCTGCTCGGCAAGAAGCTCGTCATTCATACAGTTGTAAAGCTCCTCGTTGTGGATTGACCGAATAAGCTCATCAAGTGTCATTTTTACACCTCTTTTTATCTCTTTTTCTTGAAAAAATCGCTTAGGAGTGTCGCGCATTCGTCCTTTAGGACACCGCCAATGACCTCGGGCTTATACACGGGGTAATCGGTTAGGGTTATCATTGAGCCAAGAGCGCCCGTTTTTATCTCGGGAGCACCAAAAACTACTCTGTCAAGCCTTGCGTTGATTATCGCGCCTGCGCACATAGGGCAAGGCTCAAGGGTAACATATATCGTGCAATCAACAAGGCGCCAGCCACCGATAACGCGACACGCGTCGTTAATTGCCTTTATTTCCGCGTGGCAAAGGGCATTTTTGTCCTTCTCGCGCGAGTTGCGTCCGCGGGCGATAATTTCGCCATCCTTATTTACAATAACCGCGCCAACGGGGACCTCGTCCTCAAGCCCCGCCAAGCGCGCCTCAGCAAGCGCCTGTCGCATATAAAACTCGTAATTATCCATAATGGGTCCTCTATTTTTCGAGCCTCAAGCCGTAGCTTGTCAAATAAGCATCACAAAGCGGTATAAGCTCTTTTTCGGGCACGAAAACATTTTTGTCGTAAATGCCTATTGTGTGAAAGCCGTTTGCGTGCGCGGTCACAAGCGCGAAATATGCGTCCTCAAACACATAGGTTGTTTCCTTGTCAGTGCCAAGGTATTCAAGCGCGCGCTCGTAAATTAAGGGATAGCGCTTGCCCTTACCAACCTCTGTGCAGGTGAAAATTTTATCAAAAAACTCAGCAATTCCAAGACGGCAAAGGGTGTCCTCGACAATATAGCGGTCTGTCGCGGTTGCAAGACACATCTTAACGCCGTGTGCCCTTAGGTCCTCAAGCATTTCGCGTGCACCCGCCTTTACAGCCACATCCGTGCGGTAATGCTCCTCCATTATCTTGTAAATTTGCGATTTTGTAGCCTCAAAATCAAGCCTCAAGCCAAGCTCGGCAGTCCATTTCTCGTGGCACCAAGCCATTCCATTCTCCAAAAAATCGCGCCCTGCCTCTGCATACGGCTCAATTCCGTTATTTTTAAGGAATATGCTCGCCGCCGAGCACCAATAATCCATTGAATTTAAAAGCGTGCCATCAAGGTCAAAAATCGCGCCTGTTATTTTTATTGCTTTTTCCATTTTAATCACCTCTATTATTTTAAATAATACCATAGCGCGCGCGAAAAATCAAGCAATAAGGGTAACATTTTACATCAAAAATGAATTTAATGAGCATAGTGGGTAAAAAATAATATCAAATTCAAATTTTTGGGGGATTTTTATGAAAAGATTGTTTGGTACTGATGGTGTGCGAGGCGTTGCTAACAAGGACCTCACGCCCGAGCTTGCTATGAAAATTGCGAGTGCAACAGCACTCACGCTAAAGCCACAGGGTCGGGAATGTGTCGTTTTTGTGGGGTGTGACACGCGTCTTTCCTCGCCGATGCTCTGCGATGCTATTTTGTGTGGGCTTTGCGCGGTTGGTGCGCGGGCGGTGAATTTAGGGGTTTTGCCGACCCCTGCGGTTGCCTTTCTTACAAAAGCGCACCGAGCTGATGCGGGAATTGTGATTTCCGCCTCGCATAACTCGTTTGAGCACAACGGAATTAAGATTTTTAATAGCGAGGGCTACAAGCTTGCCGACGAGCTCGAGGAGCGCATAGAGTCGCTTGTAGAGGGTGAAATTCCACTTGCGACAGGCGCTCAAATCGGTATTCGTGAGGACAAAATCGAATACAGGGTCGAATATTTGTCGTATCTTAAGAGCATCGCTCCCGAGCGCCTTGACGGTTTAAAAATCGCAATCGACTGTGCAAATGGCGCAACAAGCGCCCTTGCTGGCGAGCTGTTCTCCTCGCTTGGCGCAGAATGTCAGGTAATGGCGTGCAAGCCCGACGGAGTTAATATAAATGAGGGCTGTGGCTCTGTTTATATTGAGAAAATGTGCGACTATGTGGTTAAAAACCGCCTCGACGCGGGCATTGCCTTTGATGGTGACGGTGACCGCCTTATGTGCGTAAACGAAAGGGGCGAGGTCGTTGATGGTGATATGATAATGGCTTCTCTTGCGTACGATATGAAAAAGCGAGGCGCGCTCGTCAAGAGCACGGTTGTCGGCACGATTATGACTAACCTCGGCTTTGAGCGCTTCTGTCAGGAGAACGGAATTGATTTTATTCCCGCGCGTGTTGGCGATAGATATGTGCTTGAGGAAATGCTACTTGGCGGTTATTCGTTCGGTGGTGAGCAGTCGGGACACCTTATCTTTAGCGACTACTCTACAACGGGCGACGGTATGCTCAGCGCGATAATGCTTTTATCTCTTATGAAGCGAAAGTCGCTTCCGCTTAGCACCCTTCATTCTGTTATGAAAAGATTTCCGCAGGCGCTTGTCAATGTTGATGCCGATAAGGAGCAAAAGCTCGTCTTTCTAAGAAGCGAGAAAATCAAAAAAATTCTTGATGATGCAAAGGCAGAGCTTGGCTCGAATGGCAGAATTGTCGCGCGCCCCTCGGGCACAGAATCACTTGTTAGAATTATGGTCGAGTGCGACACAGACCCCGAGAAAATCGCAAACGAAACAGCCGAAAAAATCCGCGCCGTGCTTGCCGAGGCATAAAAGCCATTTTTCAAATGCCCTTCATTCAAAAAACCGCCAGATGGTGGTTTTTTGTCCTTTTTCCTCATTTTTAATTTTGAGCAGAGGCATTGCTGTCATTTCTAAAATCAACTACATTATCTTGAACAAGAATATGGAAGGTTGGATTATCAATTATATCGTTACATATTAAATTATTCGGTATTGCAATACAATATATTTTGCTCGTCGCTTTTTCGCCATAATCTTTGTTTACTATATTTCTATGTAGAGTGATATATATGTCAGTCCCGTTAGTATTAAACTCCTTAAAGCCCAAATAAGAGCTTTCGCAAGAGGATTTATATTCATCAAGCGAAGCATTTAAATTTAATAGCAATATGCTTGAATTATCAATATGATAATTTTTGACCCTCTCATAGCCCTTGCCCGTCAGGAATGTGTTTGCGGATTCTACATCTTCAAACCACATTGCTTGCTCAATATCGTCGTTTAGTGCCTCTTGCTTTGAGCAAATTGTGTAATAAGCCTCGGCGCTTTCTTTAATGTTAAGCTTTCCTGTAAAGGGGTGATCCTCTTCCATTTGAGCCTTGTACTTTGGAAGAATTAAATAATCAATTTTAGTCTTTAACCCATCTGTTCCGGCTACATTAGGAAAGCTATCAAGCTCTATTTCGAAGGAATAGGGATCATAGCCCTTAAAGCCAATGTCTCCAAAATATCCGCCGCTAATTCGCTTTATAACTAACACAAAGCTTTCTTCAAAGAACGCCTCATTAAGCATATCGTAACGCTCCACAAGGACACACAAATCATCTAACGAGGTAATTTCCCTGTAAAAACACCCTATGTCGTCGGGCAAATCATCTCCCAAATACTCGCCCAAATCTAACACGGAATAATATTCGTCAAATATGCTCGTCGCTTTCAACTCAATATTTATTATTTTGTCTGTAGAATCAGCCGATGCTACAGGAGCACTTGAGCTTGTTATTTTGTCCGAAGAATCGGTTGATGTTACAGGAGTGCTTGAGCTTGAGTTACTCTGCGATGAGGAATCGCCATAGCTGTTGCACGAAGCAAAGCACCCAATTATTACTAAAGATAAAATGAAGCTTATTATTTTTTTCATATTTCCACCTTAATTGACCAAGTAAATAAAAAACAGCATATGTTCGGTATTTGACATATGCTATCCGCCTATATATTGAATAAGGCAATGGATTGTCTGTTGCGAGCATTGTCTTACCGATTATGTATTCTCTCAATTTCATTATACAACATAGACAAATATTTGTCAACAATCAGTTACATATCTTGGATTTCAACGAGTCAAGCCTCGATTTTAGCCACTCCCGCTTGCGTTTCGTATCAAAATCCCGCCAACCCTTCAACCGCTTCCCTCAACCGCTTTATTTCTAAAAAGGTAAGTAAAGTAGTTAACTTACCTTTTTGAATTTCGCACTTCGCATTCCGCATTGAAGAACCTAACCTAACTGTTCTTTCGAACAGGCTACTCCGTAGCTCGTGAAAATCAAATAGTATTTTCACGGTTAGAAC
>JAFTIV010000036.1 GCA_017456685.1 Clostridia bacterium
TACCAATCAATACAGATTGTGAGGCTTACGCTGAAGCTGTAAAGGCTAAGATGGATGCTCTTAATATGAGAGTTGAAATTGATGCGCGTAACGAAACAATGGGCAAAAAGATTCGTGAGGCTCAGCTCCAAAAGGTTCCTTATGTAATCATCATCGGCGCTAACGAGGTTGAGGCAGGAACAGTTTCACTTCGCGCTCGCGGTGGTATTGATTGCGGTTCTATGTCAGTTGATGAAATGACAAATAAATTGTTCAAAGAAATTATCGAAAAAAAGAGATAATAAAGTAAAAAATCCTTGCCGACTGGCAAGGATTTTTTTGTTAACATTTTTATTCAAATCACTAATTGTGAGATTATTGAATTTATGAATTCACTAATTTAAGCTTTGACATATTTGAATTTTTGATTTTTAGAATTCTAAAATTTTTAAATATCGTTTTTAACCAGGTCAGCAAAGGTTTCTCGCCTTATAACTTCGAATTCTTTGCCGTCTTTTATTCCCAAAACCGCAGGACGAGGAATTCTATTATAATTGCTTGCCATTGAGTAATTATATGCACCTGTAACAAGCACGGCAAGAATGTCTCCTCTTTGTGGCTTTGGTATTAAAACGCCCTCTTGAAGGAGGTCTCCGCTCTCACAGCAACGACCTGCAATTGTACATTCAAAATCCGCCTTATCATTCATTCTTGATGCAAGGCAAATTGTATAATCTGCCTGATAAAGTGCATATCTTGGGTTGTCTGGCATACCACCATCAATTGAGGCATAATTTTTAAATCCAGAAATTTCCTTTGTTCCGCCTACTGTATAAAGAGTCAAGCAGGAGTCGGCAACTATGCTTCTTCCAGGCTCCATTATGATTTGTGGCTTTTTAATTCCCGATGCCTTTACCTCATTGTCAATATACACAGACACAAGTCTTATAAACTCATCATAATCAAGCTCGGGCTGAGCCTCAATATATCTAACGCCAAAGCCACCGCCAAGGTTTAGAATGCTTGCTTCATAGCCGAGCTCCCTTTTAAGGCTCGAAATATATTCAATCATAAGCTTTGCGGCATCGCAAAACGGCTTAATATCAAAGATTTGAGAGCCGATATGGCAATGGAAGCCATCAAGACGAATATTTTTTCTTGAAAGAGTGTATTTTACAGCCTCGGTTGCTTGTCCAGTTTCGATAGCTATTCCAAATTTGCTATCAACCTGTCCTGTGGTAATTGCTGCGTGCGTATGAGGGTCAATTCCTGGAGTTAGACGAATTATAACGGGCTGAACAATTCCTTTTTCGCCTGCAATTCTATCAATAGAGTCAAGCTCTGTCATATTATCGACAACAAAGTGGCCAACACCATTTTCAATTCCGTACTCAATATCAAAATCGGTCTTATTATTTCCGTGGAAAAATGATTTTGACACATCAAAGCCCGCCTCAAGTGCTGTGTAAAGCTCACCTGAGGAAACGATATCAATGCCAACACCCTCTTCCTTGGCTATACGATAAATATATTTGCACGAAAATGCCTTGCTTGCAAAGGCAGGAAAGCTATCTTGTCCAAAGTGCTTAGCCATTGCATTTTTATAAACGCGGAAATTTCGTCTAATTCTCTCCTCGTCCATTACCATAAGAGGGGTTTTATATTTTTCAGCCAAGCAAACAGTATCTACGCCTGCTATGCAAAGATGACCCTTTTCATTTATTGTTAAGTTTTCGTGTAGCATTAGCCCTTCAAAAGCTCCTTCATTGTGTATAATCCTGCACTTCTACCGCACATAAATTCAGCGGACTTCACAGCACCATCTGCGAAAAGCGCCCTATCATAAGCCTCGTGCTTAAGGGTGATTTGCTCAGTGCTTGTACCTATTATAACCTCGTGAATTCCAACTATATTGCCCATTCTTATAGAGCTTATCCCAACCTCGTTTTTCTCGCGCTTGCAAATGCCGTTTCTGCCTTGGCTTGCGTAAGCCTCGGGTCTTGCCTCCTTGACAGCCTCGAAAAGCATTTTAGCCGTCCCTGAGGGGGCATCAAGCTTGCGGTTATGGTGCGTTTCTATAATTTCAACATCTGCATCAGGAAAAACGGAAACAACTCTCTTTACAACATCGCAAAGGGTTGCAATTCCAAGCGACATATTTCCTGTATAGAAAACAGCCACCTTTTTTGATGCATCTATAATGCTCTGCTTTTCTTCATCGGTGTGTCCTGTTGTGGCGATAATTGCAGGGGTGCCCGTTCTTATCGCATAGTCAAGAACCTCATTCGTTAAGCCGTGGAAGGAAAAGTCGATAATAACATCTGCCTTTTCTCTTACATCGCCTATTTTTGCATATTCATTTGCGCCAGCACCTTCTGCATACTTGATATCAACAAATGCTACACATTCGTTGCCTGAGCGATTAACGGCATTTATAACATGACCGCCCATTACGCCTGCTGCGCCTACTACTAATACCTTCATTATATCAATCCTAATTCCTTCATTTTTTGAACAAGAGCTGCCTCGTGGTCCTCCTCCATAGGATAAAGTGGTGAACGAAGCACATTCTCGGTGTAGCCCATATGAGCCATAGCGCACTTTGCTGGGATTGGGTTAACCTCGCTAAAGAGTGCGTTGATAAATGGCAAGAGCTGTAGCTGAAGCGCACAGCTTCCCTTCACATCGCCCTTGAAAAATCTATCGCAGATTTCAACGGTTGCCTTTGGCATTGGGTTTGAAAGAACCGAAATTACGCCCTTTCCGCCAAGAGCAAGGATTGGAACGATTTGGTCGTCGTTTCCGCTATAAACATCAAGCTTATCGCCAACGAGGGCAATTGTTTCTGCGATTTTGCTTATATTGCCGTTTGCTTCCTTGATTGCGACAATGTTTGGATGGTCAGCCAAGGCAAGATAAGTAGAGGGCTCAATACCAACGCCTGTTCTTGATGGAACATTATAGATAATTACAGGCTTTGTTGAAGCATCAGCTATGGCGGTGTACATTTTGATAAGTCCCTTTTGGGTAGCCTTATTATAATAAGGAGTAACAACCAAAACTGCATCAGCGCCAACCTCACACGCGTGTTGGGTGAGCCAAATTGCGTAATCGGTATCATTGCTTCCTGTTCCTGCAATTACAGGAACTCTTCCATTTACTTGCTTTACAACGAACTCTATAGCATCCTTATGCTCATCGTCAGTAAGAGTTGATGCCTCGCCAGTTGTTCCGCAAACAACAAGGGCATTTATTCCCTCGGCAATTTGGAATTCTACAAGCTCTGCAAATTTCTTGTAATCTATCTTTCCGTTTTTGTCAAATGGTGTGATAAGGGCGGTTGCTGCTCCTTCAAAAATTGTCTTTTTCATAATTATATTTCTCCTTAGATTTATTTACACAATAAAAGCATCCGCAAATACGGATGCTAAAAATACAATATTGGCTAAAAAATAATATTTTTATAACCAACACATAGCACTCCGTAAAAACGACAGTCGGTCAAATCTTATTTGACAAACCAAGCAAAGGTTGCGAGCCTCCCTTTCGGCATCCTGCCCTTTCGCAAGTCCAACCCTTTCGCCCGAGGTTAACGGATTTTGCTACTGATGCACAAATGCGCCTCTATGATGTTGTAAATATAGTAGCACACGAAAATGCGCTTGTCAAGAGGGTTTTGCGAAAAAGGTCGCAAAAAATTAAAATTAGAGGAATGTTTTCAAGGCATAGCTCTTGATTAAAGGAAAAAGCACCGAAATGCTTCGGTGCTTTTATATTTATTACATATCTCCCTCGTAGGCTGCCCAAGCATTATTCCAACCTTGAACAGTTGGGATGAGGTATGGCGTTTCTTCCATAATAATCATCTCAAGATTCTCGTCGAGAGCTCGATTCTTGATATCAAAGCAAAGTGCTGTTTGACCATTTGTTAGATATCCAACATCATATTTAACCTTTCCAAAGATATAGTCAATAAGTATTTCCATATCCTCATCCGCGGTGTCTATGTCCATTTTAGCCTCGATACTTTCGTAATAAGCTTTGACGGTGAAGTCGTTACCAGTCCAAGAAAGGACATCAAGGAAGTATTCCGACATTTGTCTATCTTGAGTTACACGAGGAATACAAATAAGCGTACTCTTCGTTCTGTCAACTGAGGTTATATAGTCATCTTGTTCGTCATTAAGCTTTGGAAATGGAACTGCGCCAAACGAGAAGTTTAATGTCATTTCATCTGTTTTTTGAATGCAAGTATCAAGAAACAAAAGTCTTCCCTCAGCAAACGCGTCATGCCTATCAGCGCCCCAATTTATGTGAGCCCAAGTATTTGAAATTTTTATCTCATTTATAACTGAGATAGCTGATTTTGCTTTTTGTAAATCAAGGTCAAGTGCAAAGCGATACATACCCGTGTCAGGGTCAACATCTGCCTCAAAAACACCAAAATAATAATACAAATTTGTTGGATCTACTATTCCCAAGCCGTAGATGTCTTCATCTCCATGTATACCGTCATCATTCATATCATCGCTAAAAAGCACAGAAAGAGCCTTAAGCTTATCATATGTCCAATCGCCATCTTTTACCGTCGAATACAAATCGACATTTGGGGCTTTTTCGTAAAGCGTCTCCTTGTTGTATAGTAAAAGCGATGTCGTTTGCTCTTCCATAAAGTCGTATCCGCCTGATGCAAAGAGCGTGTATCCAGCAACAGTAAATGCCTCGTAGGCAGCTATGCTGTAATAGTCGTTTGTGAAGTCCAAATAATCACTCTCACCCATATTATAGACAGCCGAAACGAGAGATTGAACCTCGTGAATGCGAGGAATTGCAAGCTCGTAGTGAATGTTGTCCGAGAGCTCAGCGGTGGCGAGATCTCCCCAGATAATTTGGTTTGCCTGAGCAGGTACCCACTCAACATCTACGCCATATAGCTCCTTAATTACAGCCTGACGCTCATCATATGCACTACCTATGCCAGAGCCAAATGAATCCGGATTAAGCTCCATTTGTCCCCAAGGAGCACTTGGCAAGCTTTCATATCTTGTGACAAGAACATTGAGAGTTTGGCCCGACCAGTTATTAAGAATTGTATCCTTGGATGAAAAATGATGAACAGGAGGATCTGGTTGGATCATCGATGAAACGGTATCATCTACTGTGCTTGATGAGCTAATACTCGATGAGCTCGTGCTACTTGATGACGAGCTACTACTTGATGTGCTTGAGCTACTCGATGAGGAGCTACTGCTTGATGCGCTTGAGCTACTCGATGATGGGCTACTACTTGATGTGCTTGAGCTACTCGATGAGGAGCTACTACTTGATGCGCTTGAGCTACTCGATGAGGAGCTACTATCATCTCTATCGTCATCATCGTCCTCGTGCTGTTCACAAGATGTAAGCATAGAAGACAAGATAACGAGAATTGCCATCAAAAGCGAAAGCCATTTGATTTTCTTCATTATTATAAGTTCTCCTTTTACAATAATCTCTTTTATTTAATTAGAGTATAGA
>JAFTIV010000037.1 GCA_017456685.1 Clostridia bacterium
ATGACCGATAACCCCGCCCTTCTTGCAAGCGTTCTTGACGAATACAGATAATGTGAAGCAAAATAGCGCAATTTTCAAGGATTTTATAAATGTGTTAGGAGAATAAAATGCTAAACAATCGACTTTATCAAAAGCCAAAATTTGACACGAAATTGCTTGTGCTTGTAATACCATTTGCAATATTTGCAATTCTCGCACTTGTCTTTATATTTACAACCGCTTCAATCTCAAATAAGGGCATTGATAACGCTACAGAGCTAAGCGGAATCGTGGCAACGGTTAATAATAACGACGGCAGATTTGACCTCACCCTTAAAAACGACCCAAATGTTTACTATGTCTCAAAATCGTTCTATGCAGAGCATAAGGACGAGCTAAATGCCATAAGGGTAGGAGATAGCGTTACAATAAGCGTCGTTATAGAGAAAAATCTTTCCCCTATTTTGGAAATAAAAGCAAATGGCGCGAGCCTTGATACCTCAGCCTCAATTATTCAGGGCTGGGAGGAAAATAAGCAATTCGGCACGATAATGAGTATTATTACCTCAGCCATTGCTATTTGTATTCTGCCATTTCTTGTGCACCATATCTTGTGTAAAAAAAGGCGCTCGAGGAAATAATTTAGCTTAGAAAATTTAAGAGCCAATGAAAGGCTTAAGCATAAAGGAGAAATTATGAAAAGAAAAATAACCAATCTAACCCCAATAATTTGCTATGCTCTACAGTCCCTTGCAGGACTCGTGCTTGCAATAGTTATGTATTTTGTGGGCATAGGAAGTAAGGAGCAGGGCGCAGGCAAGGTGTTGCTTGTTCTTATCTCAACTCTGTTTCTTGTAATCGGCTTGATTTATTTCGTTGTAGGAATTATACCTCTTGTCCTAAGAATTTTAAGCCTGCTTGGTGGAAAAAGAAAGCTAACAATCGCTTGTATGGTGTTTGATGTGATTTATATTGCAGTAAGCGCTATTATGCTTGCTTGCTCAGCCGTTGCTGGCGCTGTTGGAGGAATAATCCTCTTTGCAATCCTTGCCCTTGTTTCTGGCGTTTCACTTGGTATGAATATTGTCGCTACAGACAAAAGAGCAGGAGAATAATTATGAAAATAGGACTTTTTACAGATCCTCACTATAAGGGCGTAAATGGAGATGTTAGACTTCATAAGGAGTCCCTTGAAAAGATTAAGCGCGTTCTCTCAATTTTCAAGGCAGAGGGTTGTGCGCTTGCAATTTGCCTTGGCGATATTATCGACACAGAGTCCAAGCACAAGCTTGAGATTGAAAATCTAAAAAGAGTAAAGGAAGCATTTGATGCCTCGGGCTTAGAAATATGCGCTCTTATGGGAAATCACGACGGATTTTGCTTCACCCCCGACGAGTTTTACTCCGTGCTTGGTGAGGAATATAGACCGAAAACAATACACTGTGGCGATAAAACCCTTATTTTTGCCGATGCGAACTTCTTTAAAAGCGGTGCGCGCTACGCGCCAGGGGATACCAACTGGACAGACAGCTTTCTTCCCGACCTTGATAGAATAAGAAAGGAAATTGATGCCTCGCTTGGAGCTTGCTATATATTTATGCATCAAAATGTTGACCCTGAGCTTCTTGAAAGCCACAGAATTGCAAACGATGCGGAATTTAGAGAAATGATAGAGGACACAGGCAAGGTTGTGGCAGTAATTCAAGGTCACTTCCACGACGGCGCGCGCTCAACCCATTCGGGTATAGATTACATAACAGTGGGCGCAATGTGCGAGCACGAGCTACCGTATTTTATTTTGGAGATTTAAATGAGTATCGAAAAGAAGTATAACGGTGAGGGCGGATATGTCTTCGTATCACATAGCCATCACGATATAAAGGATGTAAGAGAAATTAGAAATTACCTTGAGGGCGAGGGGCTTGAGCCGATTTTGTTCTACCTAAAAAGCATGGACGATGGCGACACATCAAAACAGGCGCTTCTCAAGCACTTAATATATGACGAGATAGATGCAAGACAGTTTTTTCTTTACCTCGATAGCCAAAATGCGCGCTCGTCTAAGTGGGTAAGCGAGGAGCTTGAATATGTAAAAGCGCGCCACCCCGAGCGCCTGATACCTGTTGATTTAAAGCAGGACAAGGCTTTGATTTTTGCAGAGATTGAAAAGCTTGTAAAAAGCATGCGTGTTTTTATGTCCTATCACGGTGCAGATACTGAAATTGCCGTAAAGCTAAAGGAGCGCCTCATAAAGCACGACTTTAGAGTCTTTTGTGCTTATAGCGATATAACCGCTGGCTCTAACTATGCTGTGCAAATTGTAAATGCAATAAAGGAAGCATCACAAAATGGAATTATAATTGTCTTGATTACCGAAAGCTCAAAGAGATCTCATTCCGTAATGTGTGAGCTTGAAATGGCATTTGAAAACGATGCAAAAATCCTTCCTGTGGTAGTTGGTGATGTTTTAATTGATGGTGCATTACAGTACTATCTTGGCAAGCTACAGCACCTAAAATTGCCCGCAAATTATACTGACGAGGACCTTGATGCTCTCACCTTGAAAATAAGAAAAATCGCAAGGAGAGTATAATATGAGCTACTTCGATATAACCTTTCTTGGCACCTGTGCGTGCGATTTTTCACCAAGACTTGACACCGACCTTAAAAGCAAGCTTGACAAGGATGCAAGGCGCGCCTCGTGTATGCTTGTTGACGGAAAATATCTTATAGATTGCGGACCACATGTGCTTGATTCGATTAGAATTTTAGGCATAGATAAGTCTAAAATTACCGATATCATAATGACCCACACTCACGATGACCATTTTAATGAAAATAGCATAAAAGCAATTGCCGAGGGCAGAAAAAGCCCCCTTCGCGTTTGGCTAAGAGAGGGCGCACAGCCACTTAGCATAGAGGGCGTTGAGGTAAGGCTAATGACTCCGTTTGAGAAGTATTCGCTTGACGATGCCTTTTTGACGGGAATGGTCGCAAATCACGACAAAACAGCCACACCTCAGCACCTTTTGATAGAAAGAGGAGAGGACAAAATCTTCTACGGCTGTGATGGTGCTTGGCTCTTAAATGATACATATTATCACATATTAAATGCGCGTCTGTCCCTTGCGGTGCTTGATTGCACAATAGGCGACTATGAGGGCGATTATAGAATAGGTGAGCATAATAGCATACCTATGCTAAGACAGCTTCTTCCCTCGCTAAGAGGCACACACGCAATAGACGAAAAAACACAAATCTATTTTTCACACTTAGCTCCATCTCTGCACGCACCCCACGAGGAAACGGACAAAATCGCACAAGCAATGGGCGCGCGCGTAGCATATGATGGACTGAGCATTAGGGTAGAAAGAAAATGAAGGTAGTAATAGCAATAGACTCCTTTAAGGGAAGTCTTACAAGCCTCGAGGCATCAAGCGCTGTAGCCTCGGGAATAAAAAGAGTGTATGAAAATGCTGAAATAACCACACTCCCCCTTGCTGATGGCGGTGAGGGAACTGCACGCGCAATCGCGCACGGCACGGGCGCACTCTTGTGTAGCGCGCGTGTCCACGGACCTCTTGAGGAGTCTGTCTGCGCTGAATACGCAATAATTCAAGACACAAAAACCGCGGTTATCGAAATGGCAAGCGCCGCTGGCATAACCCTTGTGCCTACAGAAAAAAGAAATCCGCTTTTCACAACCACCTATGGTGTTGGTGAACTGATTAAGCACGCAATAGAAAAGGGCTGTCGTAGCTTTATTGTAGGAATAGGCGGAAGCGCAACAAACGATGGCGGAGCAGGAATGCTTCAGGCGCTCGGCTTCGGGCTCTACGACAAGCACGGAAACGATATTCCGCTTGGTGGCAAGGGGCTTGAGCACCTTGCAAAAATTGACACCTCAACCGCCCTTAAGGAGCTTAGCGAGTGTACCTTTAGGGTCGCCTGCGATGTCAAGAATCCTCTCTGCGGAGAAAATGGAGCAAGCGCAATATTTGGACCTCAAAAGGGCGCAACCCCCGAAATGGTAAAAAGCCTTGATTTTTATCTTTCGCACTTTGCAGAGCTGACAAGGGAAGCGCTTGGCAAGGACCTTTCAATGGCTGAGGGCGCGGGCGCCTCTGGCGGTCTTGGCTTTGCATTCGTTTCATATCTTAGTGCCTCGCTTCAATCGGGAATTGATATAGTTACCGATGCAATAGGGCTCGAGGAGTGTGTGAAAAATGCAGATATAGTTATAACAGGCGAGGGACGCTGTGATGCGCAAACCGCAATGGGAAAGGCACCCTCTGGAGTTGCAAAAATTGCCAAGAAGCATAACAAGACGGTAATTGTGCTCGCAGGCTCAGTGTCTGCTGACGCGCGCGAGTGCAACGCTCACGGAATAGACGCGATTTTCCCAATAGTAAAAGCGCCCTGCTCGCTCGAGCACGCAATGAATGCGGACACGGCAATTTCTAACCTTAGCGACACAGCAGAGCAGATTTTCAGGCTAATTAGAGCGACTAATAAGGAGTTATAAAATGGAAAAGATTATCACATATGAAAGCCTTAGAAGCTTTGCATACTCAAACGATAAGCTCATAAAGGGCGAGATAAAGGGAATAGTTCTCGATTTCTTCGGGCTTGGCGGAATGAATATGCTCAGTGGCGACCCTGGTGATGCCAAGGAGTATGCCGAGAAGGGAATTGCTCTTGTAATCCCTTACACAAACCCTTGGTGCTGGATGAATCAATCTGCGGTTGCCTACACTGACGAGATTATCGACACCTTGTGCGCCAAATACTCGCTCCCCGACAATATCAAAATCGTGTCAAGCGGTGGTAGTATGGGCGGACTTAGCGCGCTTGTTTATACATATTACGCAAAAAGAACCCCAGTTGCTTGCGTAACAAATTGCCCTGTTTGCGATCTTGTGTATCACTTTACCGAGCGCGAGGATTTGCCTCGCACAATCTATAGCGCCTTTGCTGAATTCGATGGCACACTAAACGAGGCACTTGAGGCTCACTCTCCCTTGCATTTGGCACCCAAAAGGCCAAAAATCCCATACTCTATCTTCCATTGTGAGCACGATAACGCGGTAAGCTTAGAAAAGCACTCTGCAAGGCTTTTCGAGGCAATGAGAAAAGAGCACGATATAACCCTTATGAGAGTTCCGCTTCGCGGGCATTGTGATTTGTCCCCAGAGGCAAGAATAGAGTACAGAAGGGCAATTGTTAAGGCAATAGAGGAGTGAAAATGAAAAAAAGTTTAAAAATACTAAAGCTCATTCACCAAA
>JAFTIV010000038.1 GCA_017456685.1 Clostridia bacterium
GAATTTTATGAGAAAGTCAAGGCTGAAATTGCACCCGAGGCTGAAAAGGTAAGAGAAGCGGGCGGACTCTTTATAATCGGTACGGAGCGCCACGAGAGCAGACGAATAGACAACCAGCTTCGCGGACGCGCTGGAAGACAGGGCGACCCTGGCGAGTCAAGATTTTACCTTTCCTTTGAGGACGACCTTATGCGCCTCTTTGGAAGCGATAGAATAGTTGGAATTGTTGATAGATTAGGTCTTGATGAGGATACCCCTATAAACGCGAGCATTCTTTCGGGCACTATTGAAAATTCTCAAAAGAGAATTGAGTCGCATAACTTCCAAAGGCGTAAGCATGTCCTTTCCTACGACGATGTAATGAATCAGCAAAGAAACACAATTTATGCTCAACGCGCCGAGGCGCTTGAGGGTGCTGATTTGAAGGAAAAAATAGGTAAAATGATCACCTCAACTATCACAAATGCCGTAAATGAGCACACTATGGGCGCAAGAGACGACTGGGCGCTTGACGAGCTTATAGCAAAGTATAAGGGACTTATTTGCTTTGATGGTGATTTTGATGATAAGAGCATAACAAGAGAGGCTATTACTGAGCTTTTGCTCGAGCGCGCTATGAAGCTTTGGCACGAGAAGGAGGAAATCTTCGGCGAGGAGCGCGCACGCGAGCTTGAAAGAGTAATTCTTCTTCGCAATGTTGACGAAAAGTGGATGGACCACCTCGAGGCTATGGAGGATCTTCGCGACAGCATCTCGCTCCAATCCTATGCTCAAAGAAACCCAATTAACGAATATAAGCTCGCAGGAGCTGATTTGTTCGACGAAATGGTTATGTCAATTCGTGATGATACAGTAAGACAGCTTCTTTCTGCACAGCAGGTTAAAAAGCGTGAACAGGTTGTAAGAGTAGTTGGCGAGGGCTTTGCCTCTGGCTCAAACGGGCAGAAAAAGCAAGCACAGCCAAAACAGCCCGTAAGGGTAGAAAAGGTCGGCAGAAACGACCCTTGTCCCTGCGGAAGCGGAAAAAAATATAAAAAATGCTGTGGTGCAAGCCAAGGCGAGGAATAATATGGGATTTGGAATAATGCTAATAGGGTGCTTCTTGCTCCTTTTAGGAGCATTTACCACGCTCGCACCCTTCACATATGTTGTAGGTAGCGCAGTTGTCCTTTATTCCTTAAAGGAGCTGATAAAGCAAAACAAGGTGTTTTTTAGCGCTATGATTTTAAGCATAGCTCAGCTTGCTTTAACTATTGTAAATCTATTCACCTATGTTTTGTCGCCATCTCAAGACCTCGTTTCTACGCTTGCAATTTTGCTACAAATTTGCAATTTGTCGCTTTGCATTGTGCTTCTTACTGCAATTTTCTTGCTTGCTAAGGAGGTTGAGCTACCATCAATTCAGCGCAAGGTAATAGTCGCTTATATCTTCGCAGGCATTTATTTTATTGCAATCGTGCTTGCAAACACAGCCTTTAGGACAAATTCTGCTGTAATGGAGCGAATATCGGTTATCGTTTTCTTTACTCAGCTTTTGTATGTAATACTAACCCTTTTAGTTGTTGCAAACTCGTACATGCGTATTTGCTATGCTGACGACTTAAATATGGACAAGAAAACAGGCAATGCCACACTCGATTTTTTAAACGACAAGCTTAATTATGCAATGACCCCAAGAGAGAAGAAGGACCTCGAAAAAAACAAGGGAGATAAAGGAGACAAGAAATGAAAAAAAGATATTTCATCTTATCGGCACTGTTCCTTTTTAACCCGATTGTAAGTGTTTTCGATATTTTGCCAGATTTTATAGGTTATTTTCTCCTAATGAAGGCATTTACTGATGCATCATATGTTTTCGATAATGCTGATGAAACTCACCAAGCGTTTAAGAAAATGGGAATTTTGTCACTTTTCAAGCTTTTAAGTATGATAATTTTGCCATTTACCGATGCAACAATGGCTCTCGTTTTCTCATTTACCTTTGCAATTCTTGAGGCAATGTATGGAATAGGCGCCTTTCAAAGGCTCTTTGACACAACCTCGTTTATTTGCTTAAGATGCGGTGAGGAGCGCTTTGTATCTAAGAGCGAAAGGCTTAAGAGATTCACAACAGGATTCTTTATCACAAGAATTCTATGTTCAACCGTTCCTGATTTGTTTACACTTTTCCTAAGCGACCCTGCGATGGCTTGGAAGGCTCGCTTTAGAATACTTGCATTCATATTTACTGTTTCTATCTCGCTAATTGTAGGCTTGATTTGGCTTGCAAAATTTACCTCATTCTTCAAAAAATCTCTAACAAAAGAGGTTGATGATAAGATAAGAGCTGATTTTAAAGAGGAAATGAAGGACCGCCAAGGTGTATTTTTCTCAAAGGATTTTATTTTCGCAATAGGGATTTTGATCGCATCTATGCTTTTTGCTATAGATTTTAGCATAGATAACCTTGATTTGCTCTTTGATATAGCGCTTGCTCCACTTTTAGTGATTGCTTTTGCTTTCTTGGCAAAAAAGAGCTACATTAGAATTCAAAGGCCAGAGAAGCTTTTGATTACTGTAGCTTGCGCTCATTTTATTGTGTCGATTTTAAATATGATATTCACAAATAGGTATTTTAAGAGCCATCTTTCCACCTCGGCTCTGTATCTAAGTGAGGCAAGGACAGACTTTTTGCCTATTAGAATTTTAACAATTATTGAGTCGCTTGCGTTTTTTGCAATTGTATTTACGACCCTTTCTCTTGTTATGAAATATTCGGTGCAGAGAATAAAGGAAAATCCTAAATTCTTCTCGGAATATAGCGTTGAGGGCTATCTAAAGGAGTTTTCAAGGGTGAGCCGTAAAAAATGTATCTTGTCAATCGTTTTTGCGGGCGCTTATGCAATTACATCGGGTGTATATCCACTTTTATTGCCTCGACTTGAAGCATTTGTA
>JAFTIV010000039.1 GCA_017456685.1 Clostridia bacterium
ATAAAGCTCTGTAGTGTTCTGCATATCTATATACATTGCACGAGCTACATTGTCGTTTTTGTAGCTTACCGAAAATTCGGGTGATTTCTCAATCGTTATGCCCAAATTACGCACACATCTTGAGGAATATATATCATATCTGTCAAGAAAAACGCTTTTGCCATTTATAAGATAGTTACCCTTGGGAGCAAACAAATTCAACACAACAAGCTCCCCGTCGGCAACCCTTCTCACAAAAATACCTCGAGGCGCATTCCCCTGCAGGTCAGTAACAATAGGCTTAATGCCAAGCGAGGCTATGTCAACCGCTTTGCCATCAATTAGAGGCTTGAGAGTGTCGCTTAATTCAATTATCGGCGCATCTGTGGGCATTTCGTCGTCGATAAATTTCCATTGAATTTGTTGATATGTAAGCTCGTTAATCAAGTCAAACAAAGAACTTAAGTCCAAATTTTTTGTGATATTCTTGGCTGAAATAGAGAACGGGTAGCGAATATACACATCAGCGCAAAAGTCCTTTTTTGCAAGCAATGAAGCTCTCTTGGCATCATCAGCTAAGGCTCTCATACCTTCAAAATCGGGCTGGTCAGCGCTGAAATTACTAAAGAAATCCTTCACAAGCATATTCCCGCGCATATCAATATGAGAAATCGCAAGAAAATAATGGTCAACCCCGTGGCAAGCCATTAAATATAGCATAACGCGCTTTTTTGAATACGGCATATCGCAAGGACCGAGTGCAAAAAGCTCTGCCATTGCACCATTTTCTCCCTTTGCATACTGTATTGCACCTAAAAGCGCCATTTCGCTTCTGTCATCAAAGTGGGTTTCTATATCGTCAATGCCTGGCAATGAAAAATGCGAAAGATTTTTTAAAAGCCTTCCGTTGTGCTTTGTGGTCCAAAATGGCTCATTGTCACACATTAAATGTCCCGTCATCAAAATTCCGTGCTCATAACACCAAGACGAGAGTGTGTCTATATAGCACGAGCAAAACCTTTTGGAAATAGCAGAAATGGCATTTAAATAAAAGTCCTCATAGCAGGAGCGCATATCGTCGTTGAAATCGCGCCCACAAAGCTCAAAATAATCGCTCTCAAGCCCGTCATAGTAAGGAATATAGTCGTCCTGACAGCAATAGCCGATTGACGGCTCGTCTGTGAAAATTCCCTTGATTATCGTGCAAAAATCCTTGCCAAATCTTTTAAAATATTCCTCGTGAGTGCATTTGATAAAGTATTTTACCGCATCAGCGCAAAGCAAATCAGGAAAATATTTTTCGCCAAAAAGTCCTGAGTTGTGCAGAGATTTGTGGCTAATTTGCCCGATGCTATCACCCCTTGTCGATATTGCCTTGAGCCTAAATTCGGGAATAGCAGTAACTCTGCCACACGCATCACCTGAGGGCCAGTTGAAATCATCATATAGCCAAATACACATATCAAGAGCTCTTGCTGACTCGATAAAATTCCCAATGGTCTCAAACCATTCCTCACTTAAATATTCTATCTCACAGCCTGAGCGCGGATAGAACATAGCCTGCTCAAGTCCATTCTTCTTAAGCGAGGACATATAGTCGTATATTTCCTCGCGACAAGGTCGTCCAGCAATAGCTGTCATAGTGATAAGAGAATTTTTCATAAAGCACCTCGATATAAAGTGAATTTATTTTATCATACAATAGGGATTGTGTAAATTAAAAAGCAGGGATTAAAGCCTTGTAGCTTTATAAGCCTTAATAGCCCTCGGGGATTGTTAAATCAATAGGAAATGGGTCACCCGTTCGCTTGAATACAGAGGTTTGACAGCCCTTATTTATGTATTCGGTAACCTTTTCACGCTCGCGCAAAATGAGCGAGGGGTCATTTTGTATAGCGGAGCGCACAGCGTCATATGCGGGTATTTTAACCCCACCGCTTAGGCCCTTGTCATAAACAAGCTCGGGAGTAAGTCCAAAAAGCTTAAAGGCTTCTGGATTGTAAAATCCAAAGAATGCGTTTTCGTGTCGTATTGCAAGAAATTCAAAGCGCACCTCAAGTGTAAAAACCTCAAGCCTGTAGCCTATAATGATCGAATTAGTAAGGCGTTCACTTTTTGTAATAGAGGCATACGATTGCCAACCCTCGGGCGTCGTTAGCGCGCTTTCGAAATGGTCACGCGTCTTTTTTAAATGGTTGTCAAAAAGTCTCATACTATTAGAGTGCACAAAGCCCGAAATGCGTTGTAGCTTATTTCTAATATAATCAATCTGTTTTACCCATTTTCGCAAATTTTGCTTCATCAGCTCGACTCTATCCATATTGTACCTCGCTTGTAGTATATTATATAATTCAAGTATATCACACTCAAATATGTCTGTCAATAATCACCCGCAATTGAAAGGGCTCGCCTTTTTGCTTTTCTTATAATAAAAAATTAAAATTTGTATTTCCAAAAGCGCAATTTTATGATATACTAAAATCACAGCTTATAATCAAAACAAAAGGACAGAGCATTTATGGAAAAGAAGATTGTTAAATTAGGAGTTGTAGGCCTTAAAAGAGGAGCTTATGTTGCGTGGACACTAATAGGAGATGACAATGTAGTCATTCGTGCGGTCGCAGACAGTGACCCCGACACGCTTAAGGCGTGCAAGGAGGATTACGAGAAAAACGGAGTAAAGGATTTGCTCTGCTTCGATAGCATAGAGGAGCTTTTAAAGAGCGATATAGATGCGGTTTATATCGCAACCGATAAGCCCTTACACACAAGGCATACTATAATGGCTCTTGAGGCAGGAAAGCATGTTTTAAGTGAAATTCCCGTGATTGAAACCATAGAAGAGGTAAAAATTCTTTATAATGCAGTAAAATCACATCCCGAGCTTAAATATATGGCGGGCGAGAACTGCTTTTACTGGGCATTTATTGAGGCTTGGAAAAGGATGCGCGAGGACGGCAAATTCGGCGACATTCTTTACGCAGAGAGCGAGTATTTGCACGCGCCTCATCCAGACGATATAAAGCCATATACGCCCGAAAATCATTGGAGACGATATAACCCCGCTATAACATATTTAACACACAACTTAGGCCCCTTGCTTTACATAATGGACGATTACCCCGTTAGTGTTTCCTGTATGGCACCTGATGCTGTTAAGTATAATCAATATAGCGAAGGGGACGAAAACGGAATAGCTATATTTAAAAACGCCAAGGGCGACGTAATTCGTATTTTTATCGGCTTTGGAATGTATGTTGGCTACGACCATAATTTTGCACTTTATGGAACAAAAGGCTCAATTCTCACCGATAAAACAAAGCCACTTGAGGAGGCAACATCCTTTGCAAAGCTTTACGAAAAGCCAAATACCTTCGAGAGGTATTTTGAAATTCCCGTTAAGCTATCAAACACAAACGATGTTTACGGACACGGCGGAGTAGATGCTAAAATGATACGCGATTTTATAAAATGCATAATAGATGACACCGACCCACCGATTGATGTTGATATGGGCATTAGAATAGCCTTGCCTGGCATAATTGCCAACGAGTCTGCAAAGCGCGGTGGCGAGCTACTTGAAATCCCTAAAATCACCGATTTGATTAAATAACAGTAAAAAGGACACTCACCGAGTGTCCTTTTGTTTGTAAATACCCGTACTTTTGCAGGGCAAAAGCAAGCGGGAAGGCTCACTTCGTGAACTATTTTCGCCCGACCTCACGCTGGCAAGCCGACATCGGTCTTGGTCGAAAATGCGAACCCAATCTTTCTATTAAGCGAGTGCGAACAAGCAAATTTTTGCTTAGCAAGGAGCTATCAAAAATTTGTACGGGAAGATGCCCTGTCCTGCAAGGTTCCGGCACGGAACAACAGGGCATACAATGCGTCCCCAATCCAAGCAAGCTTGGAGTGTGTACGCAACCCGTATGGGTTGTCAAAAAGAAAAAACAGGTACCGAAATACCTGTTTTTTCTTTTTGGTGAGCGAGTGCCAAGCTTAATTGAACTTTTGTATCACTGTTTCTTGAAAAACCAAACCTATTATATATTAAATTTTCGGTCATGAGCTTGTCTTGAAGAGAGTCAGCCGAAACACTTTTGAAATGAGAAAAAGCAAGGTTGAAATTCAGCTTAATGAAGGCATTTTACTTGATATGGAGCACATAAGTAAATTGCTCCTTTTGTTCTTTATTAAATTCATTGACTATAAAAATAGTTTGTGATATAATTTAGGTAGCCTAATGGAACAAAGGAGAATTTTATGCAAAAGACGGCTGAAATAATATTAAATAAACTAACGCTTGATGAGAAATTGGCGCAGCTTGTTGCTCATGGCTCAAGCGCAGATTTTGTGAAGGATAAGCATTTCAACAGTGAACTCGCAAGAAAAAAATATCCTTATAGTGTGTTTGGATTTATGATTCCCTTTGATTTAGAACCAATGGAGCTTGGTGTATGGGTTTCTGAAATGCTTGAACATTTTAAGGATGCAAAGGTGCCACCTATTGTAATGTGTGAATCATTACACGGAATTTTAGGCACGGGTACAACGGTTTTTCCTCAATCAATCGGCATGGGCTCAAGCTTTGATTCCGACCTTGTGTATAGAGTTGGCGAAGCAATTGGCAAGGAAGCAAGAGCACTCGGTATTCGTATGTCGCTTGCTCCTGATTTAGACCTTGGCAGGGAGCCAAGATGGGGAAGGCTTGAGGAAACCTACGGCGAGGATTCATATCTTGTTGGTATGATGGGCGAATCGTATGTAAAGGGACTTATTGGTAAGGACAAAAAATATGCGGCGACAATAAAGCATTTTGCCGCACACGGCTCCCCAAAATCGGGAATTAATCTTGCGTCTGTAACTGTTACGGAGCAGGAATTATTTGATAGATATTTGCCACCCTTTAAAAAAGCTTTAGATGCAGGAGCATACTGTGTTATGCCTGCTTACTCATCTTTAAACGGTGTGCCCTGTCATTCAAGCACTCATTTGCTAAATGATATTTTAAGAGATAACTTAGGCTTTGAGGGTGTTGTCTTTTCCGACTTCGGTGCGCCTGAAATGCTTACATATTTTCAATGCGTGGCGGAAAACAAGGCAGATGCTACTCGCCTTTGCGTTAAGTGCGGTCTTGATGTGGAGGCACCGAGTGCTTGGGCGTATGACGGCACACTCAAAAGTCTTATTGAGAACGGTGAGATTGACATTAAGGAAATAGACAAAATGGTGCTTCGTGTCCTTAAATTAAAAGAAAAGCTTGGCGCATTTGATGTTGAAAAGCCAAGCCTTACCGAAATAGAAAAGATTGTAAATTGTAAGGAGCACATTCTTTTAGCAAGGGAGGCGGCGGAAAAATCAATTACGCTTCTTAAAAATGACGGTGTTTTACCAATTAAGAGCGGCTCAAAAATTGCCGTTATCGGCCCTAACGCATTTAGTGTGCAATTGGGCGACTATGCACTGCCGAAATTGGGTGCTAAAACTCCATACGAAGCAATTAAGGAAAGAGCCGAAGCATACGGCGGTATTGTAACCGCTGCTAATGGATGCGAAGTATACGGCACAGATATTTCGGGCTTTGATGAGGCTGAAAAATTAGCACAAGATGCGGACACTGTTATTTGCATTATCGGTGGCAAGAGTATGAAAGGATACGGAGTTGGTTGGGGTAGTGAGGATGAAGCCGTTTTAACCTGCGGAGAAGGGTGCGATATGCACGATTTAACTCCGGGTGGAATGCAGCTTGATTTGGTACGCAAAATGATAAAAACAGGCAAGAAAGTTGTTGTAATTATGGTTGATGGCAGACCTGAAACACTGCATGAGGTTACAAAGGAATGTAACGCAATTGTTTCCGCTTGGTACCCCGGGGAACAGGGCTCGGTGGCTCTTGCTTCACTTCTTTTCGGGGATGTGAATTTCACCGCGAAAACGCCCGTAACATTTCCTAAGCACACAGGACAGCTACCTCTTTGCTATGACAGTTCACTATGTGAATACGGCTTTTACCATAGTCCCGGAAATATAAATAACCCGGGGCGTGACTATGTTTTCTGCGACACTCAGCCTGAATTCCCCTTTGGCTATGGTCTTAACTACTCGGAGCTTGTCTATAAGTCGCTTAGTGTGTCATACGAAAATGATAAATTAAGCGTGTCGGTAGAAATTGAGAATAAAGGTGACTATACCGCTGAGGAAAAGGTGCTTACTTTTATACGCGATGAGATTGCATCATTCCCACAGCCTATAAAAAAGCTTGTCTCCGTTGAAAAAACGGTAATTTCTCCAAGGGATAAAAAATCACTTACGATATCTATACCAAGCGAAGCGCTTATGTTTACAGGAATAGATATGAAAAAGAAGCTCGAACAGGGCTGGTTTACAATTTATTGCGGTAATCTTTCTACAAGAATTCATATAAAATAATAGAGCTATGCACAAAAAATCCGACTTTATTTTGTTAATCTCTATTTTATTATACATATAAAAACAAAGGGGCTGTTGCTCTTAACTGATTATTTTCTAATCAGCTATTTGCAACAGCCCCTTTTGTGTTTTTGTGTTGTGTTCAAGATAAAGAAAAAACGTATCCAAACCACTCTTTCGTAACGAAATAGTTTGGATACGTCTTTCTTGGTGACCCGTACGGGAATCGAACCCATGTTACAGCCGTGAAAGGGCCGTGTCTTAACCGCTTGACCAACGGGCCGTGCCTTAGCGCTAATGTATTATATCATAAGTGTTTTTATTTTGCAATACTTTTTTTGAAATTTTTTTAAAAATATATTTTTTCTCAAATTTCATTATATATATTTAAATTTTATACCTATATCTTGAAATTTACAGGCGAGTTATGATAAAATGAAATAAACTATTAAACCTTAAGGAGAAGCTATGCTTGACAATACTAAATGGATAATTCATCCACAAAATAAGCTTCACGAGCCTGTGACATTTATAAAAAGGCTTGAGCTGTCAAATAAGGTGAAAAGGGCAACCCTAAAAATAACCTCTCTTGGCTGTTATTATGCGACCATAGATGGCGAGCGAGTAGGGGACTTTATTTTAGCGCCTGGCTTTACCTCGCGTAAGCGCGTGCAATGCCAAAGCTATGATGTTACCAAAATGCTCAAGCAAGGCTCAATTCTTGAGGTTACAGTCGGCGATGGCTGGTATTTGGGCAAGATAAACTTTAACGCGCCTAAAACGGACAAAAAAGCGCTCATTGCCGAGCTTGAAATTGTTTATAAAGACGGTACGCATTGCCTTATTACAACCGACCAAGACTGGCTTGTGAAAAAGGATAAGCTTCGCTTTGCTGAGCTTTATGATGGCGAAATATACGATGCTCTTTTCGAGGATACCCCCGTGAATGCTCAGGTGTATAAGCACGACAAGACACTAATAGTAAAGCAACAGGGTGAATATATAAAAGAGCAGGAAACGCTGACTCCTGTGTCGATTTTTACCGCCCCTAATGGCGATACCATTGTTGATTTTGGGCAAAACCTAACAGGCTATTTCGAAATAGAGCTTAACGCAAGCGCTGGCGACAGAGTAGCCTTTACCGTGTGCGAGGAGCTTGACAAAAACGGTAACTTCTATAATGAAAACTACCGCGACGCAAGGGCTTGCTTTGAATACATTTGTAAGGACGGCTATAACAAATACAAGCCTCGTCTCGCGTTTTGGGGCTTCCGTTATATGAGAATTGATAGCTTCCCTGTACAAATCACTAAGGACAATATAAGGGCAATAGTTGTCCACTCAAGCATCAAAAGGACAGGCTATCTCGATTCCTCAAGCCCCCTTCTTAATAAGCTTTTTTCAAACATAATTTGGGGACAAAGGGGCAACTTTCTTGATATTCCAACCGATTGCCCTCAGCGCGACGAGCGTCAGGGCTGGACAGGCGATGCAACCGTTTTTTGCAAAACCGCCTCGTATAACTTCGATGTGGAGCGCTTTTTCGAAAAATGGCTTACCGATATGAGCCTTGACCAAGGAAAAACGGGCTACATTCCACATGTAATCCCACAAACACTCGCTTGGGACTGGGCAACCGCTGAGACAAGCGGAGCAGTCTGGGGAGATAGCGCAACTATAATTCCATATCAAATGTACCTAACCTATGCCTCAAAGCATATTTTAAAATCACAATACCCGACAATGTGTCGATATATCGGCTATATCGAAAGCGTAACCACGGACAAATATCTTTGGACAGGCTGTGGGCAATTTGGCGACTGGCTCGCCCTTGATGCGCACGAGGGAAGCTATCGTGGTGCTTCAAGCGACGACTTTATCGCATCAGTATTTTACTATAACTCCGTATGCATACTTGCAAGGACTGCCAAAATTCTCGGCAAGGGCTATAAGCGCCACGAGGCAAAGGCACAGAAAATTCTAAGCAAAATAAGAGCCACCTTCCCTGAGCCAAAAACTCAAACGGAATGCACTCTCTCGCTTTATTTTGGAATAACTGAGGATAAGCCCACCATTGCGAAAAGGCTTGCCGATATGATAATAGAAAACGATACAAGGCTAAAAACAGGCTTTGTTGGAACACCATTCCTTTTACATGCTCTTAGCCAAAACGGCTACACAGAGCTTGCTTATGAGCTTCTGTTGCAGGAAAAATTTCCCTCGTGGCTATATTCTGTAAAGCAGGGTGCAACCACAATTTGGGAGCACTGGGACGGCAAAAATGAAAAGGGCGAATTTTGGTCAAGGGATATGAATTCCTTTAACCACTATGCCTATGGAAGTGTTGCAGACTGGGTCTATGAGGTTGCTTGTGGCATTCACACAGTGGAGAGCGCTCCTGGCTTTGAGCGCGTGCTGATTAGCCCGACACCAACCAAAAAGCTCGCTCACTTGAACGCTAAATTACAGACACGCCACGGCACTATTATCTCAAAATGGTATAATGAGGGCGAAAAAACGCACTACGAAATTACTACCCCCGTGCCTGCCACTATAATAATTGATGGCAAGGTCTATGAAAAAGAGGAAGGCACATATCATTTTTAAGGAGTACAAAATGTCTCAAAAATTTAAATATCCAAGGACCCCTCATTTACCATTTTCAAAGGGAGCGACAAAGGACGATAAAATTCTTGCCTCAACCGACCATTTTTTGGGCAAAAGAGTAGTCGTAACCGAAAAAATGGATGGCGAAAACACGACGATTTATCGCGACTATTGCCACGCAAGAAGCCTTGAAAGCAAGCACAAGTCCTATCATTCGTGGCTTCTTTCGTATATCTCGGCGTTTCAAGGACAAATCCCTGATGCTTGGCGAATTTGCGGAGAATACCTCTACGCCGTTCATTCAATTGAATACACAGCCCTTCCAAGCTACTTTATGGCATTTTCCGTTTGGAACGAAAAAAACGAGTGCCTTAGCTGGCAAGACACGAAAGAATTCTTAAGCGCACTTGGAATAAAAAGTGTTCCCGTGCTTTATGAGGGCATATATGATGAGGAAAAAATCAAAAAAATAGCCGAAAACGCAACACAGAGCGGGGCAGAGGGCATCGTTGTGCGCCTGAGCGATGGATTTTCATACGATGACTTTAGCACCTCAATCGCCAAATTTGTCCGTGAAAATCATAATCAAACAGACAAAAGCTGGGGAAGCGTAATCAAGAAAAATACACTAAAATAAAAAGCGAGGATTACCTCGCTTTATTTTTATTTTGAAAAATTTTCGAAAACCCCTTTACTTTTTCAAAACTTGTGCTAAAATGTATATTTGTTAAATTTAAATTAAAGAAGGAAAAAGAAATGAAGCCCGAGCTTTTCAATTCACTTAAGAACTACAAAAAATCAAATCTTATAAATGACCTACTGGCGGGACTTATGGTAGCAATTATCGCGCTCCCATTGTCAATCGCGCTTGGTATTCAATCCGTGCCCGAGACGGTTTCCTCAAATGGAATTCAATTTGGAATAATAACCGCAATTGTAGCAGGCTTTTTTATCTCAGCTCTTGGCGGAAGTAGATTTCAAATAGGTGGACCAACCGCTGCCTTTGTGGTAATTCTTTATTCATACATTGCAAACCCCGATATCGGCATTTTAGGTCTTGCCCTTGCAGGAATTATGGCAGGAGTGCTTCTCATTCTCATGGGTGTGCTTCGCGTTGGAAGTATAATGAAATTTTTTCCATATCCTATCGTAATCGGCTTTACAACAGGAATAGGCGTAACCCTTCTTGTTGGTCAAATAAAGGACCTTTGTGGCTTTGATTCGCACGGCACAGAGGCGATAGAAAAGATAATTTCCTATTTCGAAAGCATAAGGACCTTTGACCTTGCCACCTTCCTTGTAGGACTTGTTGGCTTGGCTTGTGTAATTATAATCCCTAAAATAAACAAAAAAATCCCATCAGCCTTTGTAGCCCTTATTTTGTGCACACTCATCTCGCTATTACTCAATAATTTTGCAGACACAAGCATAGTTACAATAGGCTCGAAATATGGCGAAATCAAGGCGGGATTTTTCCCAATTAACCTCTCAAGCATTTCAAGCGTTAAATTTAGCGCGCTTATCGTACCCGCAATTGTAATTGCATTCCTTTGTGCAATCGAAAGCCTGCTCTCAGCAACCGTAGCTGGCGGAATGACAAATACTACCTTCAACTCAAACCAAGAGCTCGTAGGACAAGGAGTTGCTAATATTTTCTCCTCACTTCTTGGTGGCTTACCAGCAACAGGCGCTATTGCAAGAACCGCTGCAGGAATAGAAAACGGCGCAAAAAGCCCCTTAACTGGTGTGTTCCACTCTCTTTTTGTTCTCATCATGTATTTCGCACTTATGGGAGTTATGCAATATATTCCCCTTTGCGTTTTCTCGGCAATTCTTATCTCCGTTGCTATAAACATGAGTAGATTTAAGCTCTTTGGCAAGCTTTGTGCCTTTGGTGTGCGCGATAGCATAATTCTTATTGCAACCTGTGCGCTTACAATAATCTTTGACCTAACCTATGGTGTACTTGGCGGTGTTGCTATAACTCTTATTGCTAACATTAAGCATATCAAAAAAGGACTTAAAATGGAGACCGATGCAATCGACGGAGAGAAGGTAATCAAGCTAAAGGGCTCGGCAACCTTTATAAACGCAAGCAAATTGACTGATTACATAGCAAGCGAGCTTGAATATGTCGAAAAAATAACCCTCGATATGAGCGCGCTTGATAGCATAGACGAAACCGCGCTTGAAAAGCTTGCTGTCTTAAATAAGAAAATAAAGCTTCAAAAAAAGGAACTCAAAATCTCAAATGCAAGCGAAAGGGTTAGCGCAAGAATTGATAAATTCCTTCCCGTGCTTTAAAATAATATTTTAGCCCCGACAATGTCGGGGTTTTCTATTGCTTTTTTTATACTAATATGTTAGAATGAATTTGTAAACAAATTCAGGAGGAAGCTATGAAATTTGCAGATATTAACATACGCGACCCATTCATTTTGATGGAAAACGGAAGGTACTATATGTATGGAACTCGCGCAAAAAACACCTGGGAAAGACAACCACTTCAAAAATTAGGCTTTGATGTCTATGTTAGTGACGACCTTGAAGACTGGAGCGAGCCAAAGGAAATCTTTTCCTATAAGGACGGCTTTTGGGGCACAACTCAATACTGGGCGCCAGAGGTTCATAAATACAACGGAAAATTTTATATGCTTGCAACCTTTAAAGGGGATGCATACCATCGCGGAACCGCAATTCTTGAGTGTGATACACCAGACGGCACCTTTAAGGAGCATTCAAATGGTGCAGTAACGCCAAGCGATTGGGAATGCCTTGATGGTACTCTGTATGTTGAAGACGGCGTGCCTTATATAATTTTCTGTCACGAATGGATGCAAATCAATGACGGCACCGTATGTGCAAGACAGCTAAGCCCTGACCTTAGGGAGGCAGTTGGCGAGCCTATCCTCTTGTGGCGCGCAAGTGACGCTGCGTGGAAGCACGATATAGGAAACGGCAAGGGTTGCTTTGTAACCGACGGACCATTTATTATAAAAAACGATAACGAGCTAATCTCAATTTGGTCAAGCTTTTATAATGGAGAATATTGTGAGGCAATAGCGCGCTCCTCAAACGGCAGGCTTGATGGCGAATGGACGATTGACGAAAGGCTCATTTACGAAAGGGATGGCGGACATGGTATGGTCTTTACCGATAAGGACGGCTCCTCATTTTTCGTGTTCCATGCACCAAATGACACACCAAACGAACGCCCCTGTATAAAGAAAATCAGCATTGATGCACTGTTTTCTAATAACAAATACTTTATTTGAGGTGTAAAATGGACGAGCAAAGAATAAAAAGAGTACAGCCTATGATGGATAGGCGCTTTGGAATGTTTATTCACTGGGGACTTTATGCAATTCCCGCAAGAGAAAGCAGAAGCGAGTGGATAAGAAGCGTTGATAGGGTGACAACAGAGGAATATCAGCAATATTTTGATGTTTTCAATCCCGTTGATTACGACCCTAAGGCTTGGGCAAGGCTTGCCAAGGAGGCGGGAATGAAATATGCCGTGCTTACAACTAAGCATCACGACGGCTTCTGTCTTTTTGATAGCCAATATACCGATTATAAGGCGACTAATACCCCAGCAGGGCGCGACCTTGTAAGGGAATATGTAGATGCCTTTCGTGCTGAGGGAATAATGGTAGGCTTATACTATTCACTTCTTGACTGGCATCATCCTGATTATCCTGCATATAATGATGCACATCATCCAATGCGTGGAAATGAGGCATATAAGCATCAGGGCGAGCATTTTGAAAGATATGTGGAGTATCTGCATAATCAAGTAAGAGAGCTTCTTACAAATTACGGAAAAATTGACATTATGTGGTTCGACTTCCACTATGATGAGATGACAGGTGAAAAGTGGGATGCTACCAAGCTTGTAAAAATGGCACGCGAAATCAACCCTGACCTTATCATTGATGACCGCATAGGCGGAGATATTAAGGTTGATGAGCCCGTTTATTACGCAGGCGATTTTGGCTCACCTGAGCAGATGATACCTGCAAATGGTGTTTGTGACTACAAGGGCAACCCAATTCCTTGGGAAACCTGTATGACTCTAAACGATAACTGGGGCTATAGCGAAAGAGATACTAACTATAAGAGCGCGAAGAATGTAATTAGAATGCTCGTTGAATGTACAAGCAAGGGCGGAAACCTAATTCTCAATGTAGGACCTGACGCGAGGGGCAATATTCCCGAAAGGAGCGTTAAAATCCTAAAAGATGTGGGTAAGTGGATGAAAAAGAACGGCGAGTCCATTTATAAGTGCGGTATAGCACACTATCCAAAGCCCGAGTGGGGAAGAATTACAAGGGGCGAGGATGCGGTATATCTACACCTAATCGACCTAAATCAGGATACAATCGCAATGCCAAACTTCCCATATAAGGTTAAATTTGCACAGCGCCTTGATGATGGCGCAAGGCTTAGCATGGATGAGCCTTGGAATGTGGGTAGCTATGAGGGCGAAAATATCGTTTTCGTACACACTCCCCCCTTCCCAAGCCTTGATGATGCAGATACAGTAATTAAGCTATATATTGAAAAGTGAGGAAATAATAATGGAAAAGCTATTACCAAGCTATGATAACCTTCACCCCTGGGAGCTTTACTCGGAGGAGCTTTTGACAGAATATCGTCAGTCAATTGAGCAGGGTCTTGATATTGAGGCGTATAAGGGACTTTTTGAGGAGATTGCCAAAATGCCAAGAGGTGAGCTCAAGGAAAAAATGGCTGATGTAATTTTCGAGCTCGTAAGTAGTGCAAAAACAAGAGAGGACTACAAATATAATGAGCCCTCGACAATTGATGAAATAAAGGCACTTAGAAAGCCATACCCTCTAAAGAAAATCGAGCTTGATGATAAGACCCTCGAGGACAAAATGCTCGGTGCTTGGGTCGGCAGAATTTGCGGTTGCTTGCTCGGTAAGCCTATTGAGGGCTGTTGGAAGGAGCACATTTGGGAAATGCTCAAGGACAACGATAATTACCCGATGACAAGATACATTCGCTTTGATAAATTCAGCGATGCCTTAAAGGAAAAATATCCTTGGCTCAAGTGGAAATGCTTTGCTGATAAGGTTAAGTATATGCCATTTGATGACGATACAAACTATATGGTTCTTGACCAAGAGGTTATCAAAAAATATGGCAGAGATTTTAAGCCCGTAGATATGGCACACGCGTGGCTTGACCTTCAACCAAAGAACTCATACTGCACCGCTGAAAGAGTTGCATTTATGAACTTTGTAAAGGGCTTTGAGCCACCTGCGTCCGCACAGTATAAGAACGCATACAGAGAATGGATAGGCGCGCAAATCCGTGGCGACTATTTTGGCTACATAAATCCACAAGACCCCGAATCTGCCGCTGATATGGCATTTAGAGATGCCTCTATCTCTCATATCAAAAACGGAATCTATGGCGAAATGTGGGCATCTGCTATGATTGCTTGCGCATTCTCAACAAATAAAGTTGAGGACATTGTAAGAGGCGGTCTTGCCGAAATTCCCGCAACCTCTCGCTTGTACGAGCAGGTGGAAATGGTTATCGACTGGTACAACTCTGGCGTTTCACAAAAGGACTGCTTTGCTAAAATTTACGAGCTTTGGGATGACCATAACTTCCACGACTGGTGTCACACCATATCTAATGCAATGATAGTTACCGCCTCGCTCCTTTACGGACAGGGCGATTACTCAAAATCAATTTGTATGGCTGTTGAGGCTGGCTTTGATACTGACTGCAATGGCGCAACTGTTGGCTCTGTTGCTGGAATTATAAACGGAAATAGCAACATAGGCGACGAATGGAAGGCTCCTATAAACGATACGCTCGAAACAACTATTTTTGGCATCACAATGGTGAAAATCAGCGATTGTGCAAGAAAAACAATAGAGCATATTAAATAAAGAATAAAAATCGGCTTGATAAAACAACTATCAAGCCGATTTTTATTGACACACCCCTCGCTTTGTGATAAAATTTAGGTGTAAGGTCTTGCTTTGAAAGGAAGAATAATTATGAGAGCGATTGACATTATAAATGAGCTAAAATCAGGTGGAAACGCACCAAGCCCCACCTGCGATACAATCAAATTCGGTGATGAAAATAAAGAGGTTAAGCGCATTAGCGTTTGTATGATGCCAACCGTTGAGGTGCTAAGAAGGGCAATCGAGTGGAATACTGACCTTCTTATCGTGCACGAGCCTATGCTTTATGACCATATGGAAAATTATGAGGAAAATAGCGTCGTAAATGCTAAAATAGAGCTTGCAAAAAATAGCGGAATGACAATTTTTCGTTATCACGATTATCTACATTTTCGCGATGATGATATTATTTCAAGCTCCGCAGTTGAAAAGCTTGAGCTTGAGGGCACGCTTGAGCAAAGTGGCTCACTTGTGTGCAGAATTTTAACTCTAAAAACACCAATGACCGCGCTCGAGCTTGCTAAGCATATTGAGCAAAGGCTCGGTATTGAAAGGGTTAGAATTTCGGGCGAGAAAAACAAAAAATCAACTAAAATTGCAACCTGCTTTGGCTCTCTTGGAAACATCAAGAGCTATATAGCACGAGATGATGTCGAAATCGTCCTTAGTGGAGAGCTTTGCGAATGGGCAGATGCGGAGTTCGCACGCGATGCCTGCGCGCTTGGAATGAATAAATCTCTAATCGTTTTAGGACATGTCCTTTCGGAACGCGACGGAATGGAAAAGCTCGCAAACGAGCTCGCAAGCAAGCATCCCGAGCTTGAGGTGAAATATATTGAGTGCGGAGATGTTTATTCCTACACAACTCAATCAAGGAGCAAGAAAAATAATATGCTTGCATTTGAAAAGCAAGAGGGCAAGGATTTTAAAATACTTAACCTAACCGATTTTCAGCTTATGGCAGGCGAGCTTGATGCTGAAAATCCAAAGGGCAAAATCTTTAGACATACCCTTAATACCTTAATTGATAGAACCAGCCCCGACCTTATCACCATAACGGGAGACCTTGCTTGGGGTGGCGACTACGATGCACTTCAGGCGCTTGGACCTATCATAGATGAATACAAAATTCCTTGGGCTGTTTTGTGGGGTAACCACGACCAAGACAGAGGACTTGACCGCCTTGACCGTTCAATCTCTTATTTGAGAGAAAACGAGCATTTTGTTTATGAGAACGGACCAAGCGAGCTTGGTAGAGGAAACTATGTTATAGGTGTATATGAAAATGGCAAAATCGTTCACGCGCTCATTATGATGGACACCCACGATAGAATGCCAAAGCTCGGCACAGGAATTGAAAACGATAAGAGCTGGGCAAAGCTTTTGCCAAATCAATTAGAGTGGTACAAGAAGCAAATAAGTGCTCTTGTGGCTCAGGGCTGTCCTGAAAGCACGCTTATGCTTCACATTCCAATCTATGAGTACAGAAACGCATTTAAAAAGGCATTCAAAAAAGGTCTTGAGCCCAAGGATATAACAAGCGAGCAGGCAGAAAATGGCGAATGCTGGAACGATGGCTATAAGGACTCCTTCGGTGTAAAATATGAGGACATTTGCTCGTATTATGAGGACGATGGCGTGTTCGAGGTAATAAAAGCACTTGGACACACAAAAAATGTCATCTGCGGTCACGACCATGTAAATAGCTTCTCAATCAATCACGAGGGCGTGCGTCTCACCTTTGCTCTAAAAACAGGCCCTGGCTGTTACTGGAACGAGGGTCTCAATGGCGGAACGCTTCTAACAATAAATTCTAATGGCGCACTCACAGTAAAGCACGAATATGTAAATATAAAGGAAATTAAATAAGATGATAACTTTTAACGAGGTTAAAAATAATCCAAAAATAAAGGCTTATATCTCAAAGGCAGACGAGAGCCTTCTTGCGCTTGGCTATACCGAGCATAGCATTGCTCATGTAGGACTTGTGGCGGAGCGTGCAGAATACATTTTAAGAACTCTTGGCTATGATGAGCATCAAATTGAGCTTGCCAAAATCGCAGGCTATCTTCACGATATAGGAAATATAGTTAATCGCAAGGAGCATTCCCAAAGCGGTGCTGTTATGGCATTTCGTATTCTTGATAATATGGATATGGACGCTGAGGACATTGCAACCGTTGTCACCGCGATAGGCAATCACGACGAGGGCGAGGGCGAGGCAGTAAATCCCGTTTCTGCCGCAATAATTCTTGCCGACAAAACAGATGTTCGTCGCTCAAGGGTTAGAAACAGTGATATTACAAGCTTTGATATTCACGATAGAGTAAACTATTCAGTTATTAAATCAAGCGTTAATATCAATGATGAGAAAACAACAATCTCGCTCGAGCTTGAGATTGATACTAAAATAAGCCCTGTTATGAACTATTTTGAAATTTTCCTAAAAAGAATGGTAATGTGCCAAAAGGCAGCACAAAAGCTCGGCTTGGAGTTTAAGCTTATAATAAACAACCAAATTATAATATAACTCCTTGAAAGCCCAAAAAGACTTCCAATTAAGTCAAAAGCTATAAAAAGCAATAAAAACGCGCCAAAAGAGCAAAATCTTGGCGCGTTTTTTGCACTTATAGCCCTATTTTAAATATGAATAC
>JAFTIV010000040.1 GCA_017456685.1 Clostridia bacterium
CGAAGCCCTTAGGGAAATGCACCTCTAGCTCAGTTGGTAGAGCAACTGACTCTTAATCAGTGGGTCCGGGGTTCGAGTCCCCGGAGGTGCACCAGTCGAGACAGCTCGACAGCCGATATGGCAAAAAGAATAGCTTGTGGAAAACAAAATGTCGAGAAGGCTTAATCAATTAGATTAAACTACCGCGAAATTTTGCCTCCAGAGGCACTCTGGTTGGTGTTTTTATCGTACAGGGTCCACCTGTTCCCATTCCGAACACAGAAGTTAAGCTGTACGGAGCCGAAAATACTTGCTTGGCGACGAGCCGGGAAGATAGGTCAATGCCAACACACGCATAAGGCGAGCGTGTAAAAAACGCCTTGAAAAAGAAATAGCTTGTGGTAAACAAAATTGTCGAGAAGGCTTAATCAATTAAGATTAAACTAACTTGAGTATTGCCTCCACGGGCACCGTGGTTGGTGTTTTTATCGTACAGGGTCCACTTAGTCTCCATTCCGAACCTAAAAGTTAAGCTGTACGGAGCCGAAAATACTTGTCTGGCGACGGACCGGGAAAATAGGTCAATGCCAACCTCTTTTTCTTTGATTAGTAAATGACAGAGATGACCTCATCTCGAACGGGCAGGTCTTGGTGAAAAAACCTTTAGTTCTCTCTCCTTAAATATATTTGTTTACCTCTCACCAAGTCCTATTTTGCCCATATATATGATATAGAGACTATATTGTCGTGCCGATAGCTTCGACATAAAATAGTCTAAACCGATATTTGGTCTTCGTGACCACACGATATTCCTCGATAGCTCAGTCGGTAGAGCGCATGACTGTTAATCATGATGTCACAGGTTCAAGCCCTGTTCGGGGAGCCATAAAACAAAAAGCCAGACCTTGTGTCTGGCTTTTGTTTTATCGTTTTCAAACATACAGGGCGAGAACCTGTGACAGTGTGCTTAGTAGCCTTGCCTTGACCGAGTGAGGCTCGTAAGAGCTGCTCAGTGGTAGAGTGACGACCGACACAAAACGATTGATAATCGTTTTGTTAGGGTAGGTAACTAAAACAGGAAGAGTGCCGTGTTGAGTGTAAGCTTGCGTCGAAACGCGCCACTCGCCCCTTGTTTTAGGAAGAGATTACTGTTAATCATGAGCTCCGCTAAAGCATTGTTCAGTTCCTGCGAACCCCTCCACCTACGAATAGGCATTGACTATCGCCTCGACGCGAGCTTACACTCGGCTCTGTCAATACCTTTCTTCGGCGGTTTCACTCGTTAAAAACGATTATCAATCATTTTTAACCTCGCTACCCAGTTCGGGGAGCCATAAAACAAAAGCAGACTGTGTCTGGCTTTTTGCTTGCAACTATAGGTTGCCCCCTGTTGTGTTTAGTTTACAAAAAGCCATGGTGATTTTTGTGCAAAAGTTACAAAAAGAGGCTGTTGAGCCTTGTTTTTGTTGGAACATACTTGAAAAATCGTCTCTTTAGTGTTACAATGTAATTGTAAACTAAAATTAGAAAGGATTTACACTATGAAAAGAAAGCTTTTATTTTTTGTGCTTGCAATTGTAGCGCTTGCTTCATTGCTTGCAATTCAAGCGTTTGCAGCTTGTGACCCATCTTGTACTACGGACTTCGCGTGTAAGGACGCAGACGGCAAATGTAATGTTTGTGGAGAGGATGTAACTGTTGCTGACCATACTTGGGCTGGTGACTGTGACCTTGCCTGCGATGTTTGTCAAGAGGCAAGAACAAGCCTAACCGCACACACCTATACTAACTGCTTAGATGTAAGCTGTAATGTTTGCTTGGCAGAAAGAGATGCAACAGGTCTTGCGCATACATATGATAATGCGTGTGACTTGGATTGTAATACTTGTGGATTGAAGAAAACCCCCGATGTGTTCGCCGAGGGCAACTGGAAATACGGACAAGAGAGCAAGCTTACAATGGCTGATGAGCAATTGTCTATTTCAGTAAGCAATTCTGAAGGCGGAGTAATGGGTCACTGGTGGACAACAACAAATATTAAATATTTAATAGATGAAAATTTCTATACTGCAATGGTAACCGCACCAAACGGTGAGCAGGTAATGTACACGATTAAGCTTGACGAAACTCGTTATGTTACTAAGATAAAGGTTTATTTTAATACTATTGATCAGGTTTCCTTGAGTAATGGTACCCAATCAGACGCTAACTACAATGCAAACCTTGATATCATTGTTAAGTGCTATGATGCAAATGGAAACGAGGTTTCAAGCGAAACCTTCGCATCAGGCGGATTGACAGAGAAGGAGCTTACAATCGGTAAGGGCGTTAGCTATGTAACAGTATATCCTAAGAGCCGTTGGGATCTTAAGGCAATTCTTCGCGAGGTTGAGATTTATTCTGCACCCGCAACACTTGACCATAAATATACCGAGGCTGATTGCGATGATACCTGTAATCTTTGCTTGGCTGTAACAAGAGATGTAACTGTTGACCACGTTCTTGACTATGCTTGTAAGGACGCAGACGGCAAGTGCGCTACCTGCCTTGAGACCGTAACCTTGGCTGACCACACTTGGGAGGCTGGCTGTGATACAGAGTGCGATGTTTGTGGAGAAACAAGAACAGCAACAGGAACACACGGCTCAGACCATCCTTGCTACGATGCAGATGGCAAATGTAATGTTTGTGGAGTAGATATAACCGTAACAGGCGCACACGCAGGCGACTATGCTTGCTATGATGCCGACAACAAGTGTAATGCTTGTGGTCAAGATATAACAATCACTGCGTCCCACGAGTGGACAGGTGTTTGTGATGATGTTTGTGATATATGTAATCAAACAAGAGTAGTTACTGACGAGCATACAACAGATTCTGCTTGTAAGGACGCAGACGGAAGGTGTAATGTTTGTGGATCAGCTGTTCCAACTGCTGCACATACTCCTGATTATGCTTGTAAGGATGCAGACGGCAAATGTAATGTTTGCGATGAGGACATAACCTTAGTTCCTCACGACTGGGCTGGCGATTGCGATGTTGAGTGTGGCGTTTGCGAGGAAACAAGAGAAGTTTCCGTTGACCACACAATTGATTTCGGTTGCTACGATGCTGACAACAGATGTAATATTTGTGCAGAGCCTATAAGAATAACAGGTACACATATTACTGATAAGGCTTGTAAGGACGCAGATGGCAAATGTAATGTTTGCTCACAGGATGTAACCTTGGCTGACCATACTTGGACTGGTGTATGCGATACTCAATGTGGAGTATGTAAGCTAACAAGAACTGCAGAGCCTCATACAACCGATAAGGCTTGTAAGGATGCAGATGGCAAGTGTAATGTTTGTGGAAATACAGTGGAGCTTGCAAATCACACATATGGCGCAGCCTGTGACACTACCTGCGATGTTTGCTTGAGTGAAAGAGCTGATGCAGCAGCACATACCCTTGACAAGGCATGCAAGGATGCAGACGGCAAGTGTAATGCCTGCGGAGCTACCGTAGAGCCTGCAAATCATACATATAGTGCTGATTGCGATACCACCTGTGATGTCTGTGGTGATACAAGAACCGCAGAGCCTCATACAACCGACAAGGCTTGTAAGGATGCAGATGGAAAGTGTAATGTTTGTGGCGAGAATGTAGTTCTTGGCGCACATACTTGGGCAAGCGATTGCGATACTGAGTGTGATGCTTGTGGCGATACAAGAGAAATTACAGTAGCACACACCTTTGGTGACTGGACTGAGCTTAAGGGCGCAACTAAGGATGCAGATGGAGAGAAAACTCACACCTGTACAGTATGTGGCTTCGTTGAAAACGCACCTATCGTATATGAGGGCGGACTTGGCGCAGGCGCTATTGTAGGAATTGTAGCTGGCTCAGTAGTAGTCGTAGGCGTAGGTGGCTTCTCACTCTTCTGGTTCGTAATTAAGAAGAAGAGCTGGGCAGACCTTGTAGCTGTATTTAAGAAATAATTCCAAATAATAGAAAAGGCAGACCTTGTGTCTGCTTTTTCTTATATTTTATTGAAAAAAGCACCGCATTGTGCTACAATAAAGGCAAGGTGGTGATTTCATGAAGGAAATTAAAGATATAAAATTGTTTCTGTTCGATATGGACGGTACTCTATATCTTGGAGATAGGCTTTTTGACTTTACAGACGAGCTTCTTAAAACGATAAGGGCATCTGGCGGAAAATATATGTTTATGATAAATAACTCATCAAAAAGCGTTGCAGATTACATAAAAAAGCTTGATAGGCTTGGAATTAAATCAACATATGAGGATTTTATAACCTCATCACAGGCGACGGCTTATTATCTTAACAAGCATCACAAGGGCGCGCGCCTTTATGTTTGTGGAACGGAGTCGCTTAAGCAGGAGCTTCGCACAAACGGCTTTGAGGTGACAGAGGAGCTTGAACAGGTCGATTTAATTGTAATGGGCTTTGACACGGAGCTAACCTTTAAAAAGCTTCACGATGTGTCTAAGCTTTTGCTGACAATAGAAAACATTCCATACATTGCGACTAATCCCGATTATGTCTGCCCAACTGAGTTTGGAAGCGTGCCAGACTGCGGAAGTGTATGTGATATGCTTTATAATGTGTCGGGGCGCAGACCACTTGTAATAGGCAAGCCCGAGGCGCTTATGCCTATTTTAGCAATGGAAAAGGCGGGCTATACAAAAGAGCAGACAGCAGTTATAGGCGACAGAATTTATACAGATATAAAGAGTGGAATTGCCTCTGGTGCAACCACGATTTTGGTACTTAGTGGCGAAACGACTATGGATGTGCTCGAAAAATCAGCAGAAAAGCCCGATTATGTAATGGAAAGCGCAAGAGAAATTCTTGAGGTGTTAAAAAATGAGCACTGATTTCTTTAAAAAATATACATCAAACACCTGTGCGGGAAGCGCAAATCAGCTCTATTTTAGCACAAACGGCAAGGTGCTTACCTCGCGTGCGCTTTATAAAATATTCGCGCAGGGAGAGTATAATTATTCTATTCTTTTTTCAAACACAATAGATAGCACCTATGCCGATGGAAGCATATCTCAAAAAAATCTTGCTTGCGGTGAGTGGAAAATTCATAGCGCAAGAATAGGTAGATGCGCAAAAATGCCTCAGGGTAATGAGGTCTATGCGACAACAGAGATAGATGCGTACGATTTTAAGGAGCTAACCTTTGACGAAAAACGCGAAAAAACGGTTGCTCCCGCTGAAATCTTCGCAAGTGACCCTGTGAGCTACCGCTTTGAGGCTGGAGAATATTTGTGCCTTGAAATTGAGTATTCGGGAGATATGATACCATATCACGAGGAATCAATAATTCCTATATTCGCAAGGGCTGAGCACGGCTGGAAATACGACAAAAGAATGCCACCTGCCTCAATGGTCGGCTGTGACAGATGCGTTCAAAGGAGAATTGCCTATGCAGGCGATTCTATAACTCAAGGCATCGGTGTGCCGAACAACTCTTATGAATTTTGGAATGCAAGAGTCTCGGGTGCACTTGGCGAGAAAAACGCATATTGGAATTTGGGAATAGGCTTCGGCAGGGCAAATGATGCCTCAAGCGATGGCGCGTGGCTTCATAAAATTAAGCAAAACGACCTTGTGATTGTGTGCTATGGAGTAAACGATATTTGTCAAGGAATGAGCGAGGAGCAAATAAAGCGCGACCTTGCAACAATTGTTGAGCGCCTTAGCGAGGCGGGCTGTCAAATTATTTTGCAGACCATTCCTCCCTTTGACTATGATAAAGAGAAAACAGAGCGCTGGCTAAGAATAAATGAGTACATAAAAGCAGTTCTTTCAAAAAGGGTTGCACTTGTGTTTGATAATGTGCCGTATCTTTCAAAAAGCGAGAGTGAGCCACAGATAGCAAAATATGGTGGACATCCAAACGAGCAGGGCTGTAAGGTGTGGGCACACGCGCTTGTCGAGGCTATTAAAAAATCAAGCTTGATATAACAAAAAAAGCAGAGAATAGGATGATATCCTTAGCGGAGAATTTTCACTTTGACAAAAGTGCAAGCATCGCATTTGACTGGTCAAACGCAAATATGGGCTAAGCCCAAACCCTTATTACAAACAGAAAGAGAGAACAGACGGTTGATAGCCGAAAGTTCTCTCTTTTCTGTTGGTATAAAGTGATATTCTTTGCTGACGCAAAGAGTGATATTGTCGCACAACGACAGTGATATTGAAGCCTTACGGCTTCAGTGA
>JAFTIV010000041.1 GCA_017456685.1 Clostridia bacterium
AATGAAATCGGCACGACTGTGAGCGTATTTACTTTCTGCGATGTTCGAGCATATGCTTGTTGCACTTCTTGCAATTTGATTCGAAATTATATTTTCTTTTGTTGCTCGCAAATCCTTTGATAATTGTAAAATATCAACCGACAATTCCATTGATAAATTCCCAAGCTTATCCTCTTTCATTATATCACCGCCTATCTGTGTTAATTTTAACATATTTATTGAGAAAAAGTCAACCGCTTTTCGTGGATTTAGCATTCATATATTTCGTTTGCGCAAAGCGCAACATCATTGATGCGGAGCATCACATCGTTGCAAAGCACATCATTTGCACAACGTGCAACCTCGTTCATTGTGTCCGCATCACGGCGGAATGATGTTAGCCTTCAGCTAAATGATATTGCGTGTGCCACGCAAACGATGTTGTGTCGCAAGGACACAAATGAAAAACTCCATCGTGCAACAATGGAGTTTTTGGCCTTCCCGATAGGATTGCGACTCGCTTCGCTCCCATGCATAGCTTCCACTTAGCCAATCGCGCATCGCATAGCTCGCGTTCTTGGAGTGGACCCTATCTCACCAACGGTTCTCATCCATCGGTAAAGCAAAAATGCCCACCAAAGGGTGAGCATTTTTTTTGGCCTTCCCGATAGGATTCGAACCTATGACCTTTAGAGTCGGAGTCTAATGCGCTATCCACTGTGCCACGGGAAGAAATATTTGGCTATTATAGACAAAAAAGTGTCAAAAGCACTATGAGTATATCACAATTTTAGAAAAAAGTAAATAAATATGCAAAAAATGTTTGAAATTCGCGTTAATATATGTTACAATGAAATCACTAATATATCTTTAAGTAGGAGGATTTCAAAATGTTAACAGACATCGAAATCGCACAGGGCGCGACCCTTGAGCCAATCTCAAAAATCGCAGAAAAAATCGGTCTTCGTGAGGAAGAGTACGAGCCTTATGGTCGCTATAAGGCAAAAATCACAGACGCCTTTCTTGATAGAATGGCAGACAAGCCTGATGGCAAGCTTATTCTCGTAACTGCTATCAACCCAACACCAGCAGGTGAGGGTAAGACAACTACAACCGTTGGTCTTGGTATGGCAATGAGCAAAATCGGCAAGGACAGCATCATCGCACTTCGTGAGCCATCTCTTGGTCCTGTATTTGGAGTAAAGGGTGGAGCAGCAGGTGGCGGATACGCACAGGTTCTTCCAATGGAGGACATCAACCTTCACTTCACAGGTGATTTCCACGCAATCACAACCGCAAATAACCTTCTTTCAGCAATGATTGACAACCACATTCAGCAGGGTAACGCACTTGGCATTGACCAAAGAAGAATTCTTTTCTCTCGCGTTCTCGATATGAATGATAGAGCTCTTCGTAATGTAATCGTAGGACTTGGCAACAAGATGGACGGTGTTCCTCGTCAGGACCACTTTATGATCACTGTTGCAAGTGAAATTATGGCTATTCTTTGCCTTAGCGAGAACATTATGGACCTCAAGGACAGACTCGGCAGAATTTTAGTTGCTTATACATACGATGGTAAGCCAGTATATTGTCGCGACCTTGGTGTAAATGGCGCTATGGCAGCAGTTCTTAAGGACGCTCTTAAGCCAAACCTTGTTCAAACACTTGAAAACACCCCCGCTATTATTCACGGCGGACCATTCGCTAATATCGCACACGGCTGTAACTCCGTAAGAGCAACAAAGCTCGCTCTTAAGCTTGCAGATTACACAATCACAGAGGCAGGCTTCGGTGCTGACCTCGGTGCAGAGAAGTTCTTTGATATTAAGTGTCGCTTCGCAGATCTTAAGCCAGCTGCTGTAGTTCTTGTTGCTACTGTTCGTGCTCTTAAGTACAATGGCGGAGTTGCTAAGGCTGACCTCGGCACTGAAAACGTTGAGGCTCTTAAGGCTGGCGCAGTTAACCTCGAGGCTCACATTGACAATCTCCAAAAATATGGCGTTCCTGTAGTAGTTGCTATCAACCGCTTTGGTAGCGATAGCGATGCTGAGCTTAAGGCTATTGAGGACATCTGCCTTGCTAAGGGCGCAGAGTTCGCACTCAGCGAGGTGTTCGCAAAGGGCGGAGATGGCGGAATTGAGCTTGCAAAGAAGGTTGTTGAGGCTTGCGATAAGCCAAGCAACTTCAAATGCCTCTATCCAGATGATATGTCTATCAAGGACAAGATTATAACCGTTGCTAAGGAAATCTATGGCGCAGCTGATGTTAAATTCGACGCAGCAGCAACAAAGGCAATCGCTGAGTTCGAGGCTCTTGACCCAGCATACAAGAGATTCCCTGTATGTATGGCTAAGACACAGTACTCACTCTCGGATGACCAAACTAAGCTTGGCAGACCTACAGGCTTCACTCTTACTGTAAGAGAGGTTAAGCTCAGCGCAGGTGCTGGCTTTATGGTAGCGCTTACAGGTGCTATTATGACAATGCCTGGACTTCCAAAGGCTCCAGCGGCTCTCAATATCGACGTTGACGAAAACGGAAAGATTACTGGACTTTTCTAATATGAAAACGGAAATGATTTCTCATTCCACCACGGAAACAGAGAATATTGCTACTGAATTTGCAAAATCACTTAAGGAGGGCGACTTTGTCGCTCTCTTTGGTGACCTTGGGGTCGGCAAAACCGCTATTGTTCGCGGTATTGCTAAGGAAATATGCCCCTCAGCTTCTGTAAAAAGCCCTACCTATACAATAGTTAATGAATACAAAAAGGAAGGCAAGGCGCTCTTCCATTTTGATGTTTACAGAATTACCGATGATGACGATCTCTATTCGATGGGCTTCTATGATTATCTCAAAAGAGGCACCTGCGTTTGTGAATGGAGCGAGAATATCCCTTGGGCAATCCCAAAGGATGCATATCGTGTAACAATTGAAAGAGTAGAGCAAAGCACAGAGCATAGACGAATAATAATCGAAAAGGATTAAAAATGAAGATACTTGCAATAGATTCCACAGCCAACACATCAACAGTTGCGCTCTTGGAAAACGAAGGACTAATTGCATTATATACCATAAATACGAATAATACGCATAGCGAAACTCTTTTACCTATGGTAAAGAGCCTTCTTGAGGCGTCAGGCGTCACTATAGACGAGATAGATGCATTCGCATGCGCAAACGGTCCTGGCTCATTTACAGGAGTTCGTATAGGTGTTGCTACAATAAAGGGTCTTGCCTTTGGTAGAGATAAAAAATGCGTTGCTGTTAGCACAACAGAGGCTCTTAGTCAAAATCTTGAGGGCTTCGATGGCATTGTATGCCCAATAATGAACGCGCGTCGCGGTCAGGTCTATACTTGTATCTATAAGGACGGCGTGCCTCTTATGGACGAGTGCTGTATGATGCTTGACGAGCTTGTCCCAATTCTTGAAAAATATGATGAAAAAATTTACTTCACGGGTGATGGCTATGAGCTAACGCTCGAGAGGGAGATTAAAAATAAATGCCACACTCCTGAGCTTTTGCGTTATTCAAACGCATATTCAGTTGGCAGAGTGGCTTATAAAAAAATATCAAATGGCGAATTTACAACCGATGCCGACCTTCGCGTGAACTACCTAAGAAAGCCACAGGCTGAGCGCGAGAGGGAGGAAAGGCTGAAAAAGGAAGGAAAATTATGAAACCAATTGCAATAGCCTGCGATCATGCGGCACTCAACCTAAAGGCAGAGCTTATGAAGCACCTCGACGAAAAGGGCATAGAGTATGTTGACTATGGTACATACGAAAATAAAAGCTGTAATTATCCCGACTATGCAGAAAAGGTGTGCAACGCAATTGCCGAAGGCAAGAGCGAGCTTGGAATTCTCGTCTGCGGTACAGGAATAGGAATGAGTATGGCAGCAAACAAGTGTAAGGGAATTCGTGCAGCCTGCTGTACAGATACCTTCAGTGCACGCTTTACAAGGCTTCATAATGATGCAAATGTGCTCTGTATGGGCGAAAGAGTAATAGGCGCAGGTCTTGCTTGCGATATTATGGATATCTTTATAAGCACCCCATTCGAGGGCGGAAGACACCAAACAAGAGTTGATATGGTTATGGCTCTTGAGCAAAAGCGTAAATAATAGTAAATATTTTTAAGGAGTTACATATATGAAAAAGGTTTACTTTATAACAGGCTCACAGGACCTATATGGTGAAGAGGTTCTTTTGCAGGTTGCAGAGGATAGTAAGGTAATCGCAAGCTACCTCAACGAAAAAATTGACGGTGTAGAAATCGTTTATAAATCCACCGTAAGAGACGAGGCAAGCTGTGTAGAGGCTTGTGCAAGCGCTACAAACGATAAGGACTGTATCGCAGTTATCACTTGGATGCATACCTTCAGCCCAGCAAAGATGTGGATTAAGGGACTTCAATTCCTTAAAAAGCCACTCCTTCATTTCCATACCCAAGCAAACGAAAAGCTTCCATACGACGAGATTGATATGGACTTTATGAACCTTAATCAAACCGCACACGGCGGACGCGAGTACGGCTTTATGGTTACTCGTCTTGGCGTTAAGCGCGAGGTAATCGTTGGCTATTATAAGC
>JAFTIV010000042.1 GCA_017456685.1 Clostridia bacterium
ATTACCCGCATAAGCCATAGCAGTAAGGCGTTTACGGCAACCTCTCGCTTCTTCACGCGCTAAGCCTACATATTTTAGCATATATATATATAAATTGCAAGAATTTTTTGAAATTTTTTTGAAATTGATTTTTGTCAAATGTATAAAAATATGTGCCATTTTTGTACACATTGCACAAAAAACAACGCATTTTTAGCCATTTTAAACGATTTTTAGGGTTAAAAATAGCCAAAATCCTCGAAAATTTCGTATACTTGCACAAATGGGTTTTCGGTTTTTTTGAGCAAGTTTCTTCATTTAATTATATATGATATATAAAATAACACGATTTTGGGGTGAATTCAAGCCTTTTTTAAAAATTTTTCGAGATTTTTAAAATTTTTTTGAAAAACAGCATTTTTTCTCACCTCATAGCAAAAGGCGGGGATTTTTAGTCTCCGCCTTTCTTTTTTAATTATTCCTCATCGCCATTGGTCGGCAAAAGTGCTGTCTGCTCGGTACCGATTATGCCCTGAAGCGATATAGTATCGAAGGTCTTAGTACCGATTTTCGTGGTGCTTGTATAGATGCTATCTGCCTGTAGATAGGTTACATTTCCGCTTCCATCTATCATATAAAGCGTCATAACAAGCTGAAGCGAAAGCGTCTCGCTATCAAAATTATGAATAAAGCAGTTAATGGTGCTGTATTTAGGAGAGTTCATTTCAAGCTGAATACCCTTCGAGGAATTAAGCTTGCCATCGCTCATAAGCTCCACACCCGCCTCAAATGAGCTTGGATTTACAATGATAATTCCATATTTCAGCGCATTTCCATTTTCAAGATATGCCTCATATGCTGTGGTGTTAATTTTATAGCCACCGCTTATAGAATCCTTTGTAGGGCTTGTCGAATAGCCAAGAGCGCTAAAAATCGCGCCAGCCTCGCTCACCTTATCAATCACTGTGCAGTTAGGATTTGAACAACCTTCAATCCTTTTACCTACGCTTGCAAAGCCATTTTCGTACACAATTTCAACATCATTTGTATGAGAAATAGCCTCTGTTTCTAACCTTTTACAATTTTTACAAAGGTTGTCGGTTGTGCAGTCATTGTCCTCATTTTCAATGTGATTACCATTATAAAACGCGTCGCACTTATTATAGCCAAGCACGATAACTCCGCTATACGAGCCTTCCTCTGCGGTTTTCGCCTCTTCCTCGGTGATAATAAGCATATGATTACCATCGTAGTTTGTTTTAAGCGCACTTACAGTGACACTGCAATCCTCTCCTATCTCGCCAACAACATAAAAGGTCACCGTATTCGTACACTTGTACCACGGGCTTTGTGTTCCATTAGAGCTAATAGTTGCGCCGGCAGGAATATAGATTTCCTTTAGATATTCGCCATTTTCATTCCCATAAGCTCCTATAAGGTTAAAGCCTATTTCGATAGGTCCATCACCCAAAACAAGCGTTTCTATTTTAGTCGCCAAAAACGCGCCTGGATAGGCATTGGTAACGCTGTTAGGGAGAGTTATCTTGCCAGAAAGACCAGAACGAAAGAAGCAGTTGTAGCCGATAGCTTCAAGGGTTTCAGGGAATTTCACCGTAGTCAAGCTTGTGCAGCTTCTAAAAACACCAGATGCGCCCGATGTGGTACTATTGCCTTCAAATCCAAGAGTTACAAGAGCTGTATCCTCAAGATTTATGCTTGAGAGCGAGGTGCATCCAGTAAATGCTTGATCTTGAATTGTGTGGCATTGGCTTCCCGCTTCAAATTCAACCATTTCAAGCGTTGTAGCACCATTACAGATATCATTTGATATGATTTGTACGCTCTTTGGAATCCAAAGATATTCGATTGAATCCCAGCCCCTTGACCCGTTAAACGAATTAGATGCAATAATAACAGAGCCCTGCGGATAATAAACATGAGTTATATTGACAGGGTTATTAGCCGGATATCCAAGCAGGGTTTGAGGATATGTGCCTGTTGGAGTAAGAGTAGCTCCGTCAAAGGTGTGAATTTGACTTTCTCTCATATCAAAAATGCGCACCTCAGACCAGTCATAGGTTTGGCTTGAGTCCTCATACGACTTATAAAGGGATACACGGTCATAGCCCTGATAGCCGTTCCATGTGCTACCCTTATTTAGATAAGCCGTTGTCTCAGTGCCATCGACTAAGGTGATTTTCACATCTACAAAGTTAGATAGTGATGCTGCGCTTGCAGAAAAAATGAAGATTGATATCACAGCAATCATCATAACCGCAAATAAAAATAACTTCTTTTTCATTTCTTTTTCTCCTTATAGGGAAGCCCCGCGGGCGTATGATATTTTTTGTAATAATAATTATACCATATATCAATATATATGTCAATATTGCACAATAAACAAAATCCCCCCCCGATTTTTGTGCAAATTGCACAAATTTGCGCAAAAATCATCTCTTTATCTTTCTCCTTTCACTCTTAACTCTTATTTTACCTCTCACAGGACGCAAAATACACAAGTGGAAAAGCTAGTCTGTAAGGAAAATCCTTAAGCGCACATACGTATTGTGTTTAATATTATTATATTAACATATGTTCATAACATCAAAAATGCGCTTGGCGAGCGGGTTTTGAGAGGTTCAATTTGCGCTTTAATGTAAAAAGGAAGGGCGGTTTCTCCCTTCCTTTTAATTGTTTTTTTATTTCTTACCCTGACCGTAGTAGGCGTTAGGGCCGTGCTTTCTGTCGTAGTGCTTACGAAGGAGTGTTTCCTGCATTCTCTCGGTTTTTCCGTTTGCGTTTAGCATAAGCATTTCGGTATTATATGCCATCATTGCAACCTGTTCAAGAACTACAGCAGCCTCAACAGATGATTTTGCATCATCGCCCCAAGTGAATGGGCCGTGAGAGTGAACGAGGGTTGCGTGCATTTGAGTAACCCCTATATCCTTAAGCGCCTCAAGAATAACAGTTCCTGTTTCCTTTTCGTACTCACCCTTTATTTCAGCATCAGTCATCTTGCGTGTACAAGGAATGGTTGTTCCAAAATAGTCCGCGTGAGTTGTGCCATAAGGGGTAATTCCTCTGCCTGCCTGAGCATAAATTACAGCCCAAGGGGAGTGGGTATGGCAAACGCCGCCGATTTCGGGATAAGCCTTATACAGCTCAAGGTGCGTTGCGGTGTCAGACGAGGGCTTATAATCCCCCTCAATAACATTTCCGTCAAGGTCCAAAACAGGGAGCATATCAGGAGTTAGGTCATCATACTCAACGCCCGAGGGCTTTATTACAACGAGCCCCTTTTCTCTGTCAATTCCGCTAACATTTCCCCAAGTGAATGTAATTAGGTTATATTTAACAAGAAGCATATTTGCCTCGTAAACCTCTTTTTTAAGCTGTTCTAACATAATAATCTCCTTAAATTTTCGCTCTCAGCTCTACAACCTTGCCGATTATAGTAACTGGAATAGTTCTTATTTCCTCGTTTGAAAAATATGTAGGCTCGTACGCGGGATTTGTCGGCATAAGCCTAATGCCCTCGGTATAGCGGACAATCTTCTTCATCGTCGCCTCCTCGCCAACAAGGACAACGGCAATATCGCCATTATCAACCGAGCTTTGGCAACGGATAATTACCGTATCGCCATTTGTAAAGCGAGGCTCCATGCTCCTACCCTTAACCTTAAGTCCTATAAGCGTAGCACCCCTTGCAAGAGAGGCATCAACCTCAACATATTCCTCAACATTTTCAATAGCATCAATAGGCACGCCTGCCGCGACATTGCCACAGACAGGGACCCTTATTGCATTTGCAGGGGCTTCACCCGTCACAAGCTCACCAGCGCTTACAGAAAAGAGCCTTGCAAGCGAGGCAA
>JAFTIV010000043.1 GCA_017456685.1 Clostridia bacterium
GATGTTCTTAGCGGAGACTTTGAAAAGTGCCTCTAAGTGCGAGCATCGCATTTGTCTGGTCAAATGCAAAATGGGCTAAGCCCAAACCCTTATACAAACAGAAAGAGAGCAAGAGTACAAGGAGAAAATCCTTATATTCTTGCTCTGTTTGTTTTATTGATGAATTGATGCTGACGCATCATGAATTGGCTTTGCCATGAATTCTCGCTTTGCTCCATGAATTGAATTGCAACCTATGTGCCGCAATGCACAATTCATGCCGCAGGCAATTCACGAAAGCACGGCTTTCAATTCACGCAACCGCAAGGTTGCAATTCACCCGCGTGTTCTCCGTTAAGGATAACACGCTAATCTCGCTCTTTTTTATTTTAATGTATTTTTTGCAGCGGTCATAGTGTTTCTCAAAAGCATTGAGATTGTCATAGGACCAACGCCACCAGGAACTGGTGTTATATATGATGCCTTAGGCTCTACTGATGCAAAATCGACATCTCCTGTAAGCTTGCCGTCTGCTCTTCTGTTCATTCCTACATCTATAACAATTGCGCCATCCTTTACCATATCGCCAGTTACAAAATCAGCCTTACCAATTGCAACGACAAGAATGTCTGCGCGTCTTGTTACCTCGCTTAGATTCTTTGTTCTTGAGTGACAAATTGTAACAGTTCCGTTCTTGTGTAAAAGAAGCATCGCCTGAGGCTTACCTACTATATTACTTCTGCCTATTACAACACACTCCTTGCCCGAAATATCAACGCCTGTGCTTTCAATAAGCTTCATAACACCTGCGGGAGTGCAAGGCAAAAAGCTATAGTCGCCTATCATTATTCTGCCCACATTTACAGGGTGAAAGGCATCAACATCCTTTTCGGGATTTATAGCGAGAATTACCGCGTTTTCATCAAGGTGCTTAGGCAAAGGAAGCTGACACAAGATGCCATGTATTTTGTCGTCGTCATTAAGCCTTTTGACAAGGCTGATAAGCTCCTGTTGTGTTGTTGTCTCTGGAAGTCTATATACCTCCGAGTAATATCCAACCTCGGCACAGCCCTTTTCCTTGTTATTTACATAAACCTTTGATGCAGGGTCATCGCCTACGATTATTACTGCAAGACCAGGTCTTACTCCATATTTTTCAACAAGCTCAGCGGTTTCTCTTTTTAGCTCCTCGCGTACGCTTGCAGAAACCTCTTTTCCGTTAATTATCTTCGCCATTTGTATCTTCCTCTTTTTCTTTATTTTCCTTAGCATCAGCAGTATTTGGCACGGTAACTCTTTTAACAAAACGATTTTCCTTGCCCTTATAAAGCATAACAAAGCTATAGACCATAAGAGCTGTACCAACGACAATAGAAAGAATTGCGACGAGCTGTGACACTCTTATAACATCGTCAACAAGCCATAGGCTATCTGTTCTTAGTCCCTCAATCCAAGCTCTTCCCAAGCCATACCAAATTAGGTAGGTATAGAAAATTTGTCCGTTAAATTTGTGAAGGTGCTTTGTTTGCTTAAGCTTTACAAAAATAAGCCAAATCGCAAGGAAGCCGACTAAATTCCAAAGTGATTCGTAAAGGAAGGTTGGATGATAGAAGCGTGTAACTGCTTGAGTTTCTGTTCTTATTCCCATTCTTATAAAGGAAGCTGTTATTCCACCGTGAGCCTCTGCGTTAAAGAAGTTGCCCCATCTACCTATTGACTGAGCGAGCATAACCGCGGGGGCTAAGAAATCAAGAATTTTAAGCATGTTAATTTTCTTATGTCTTGCGACAAGCACAGCGGCTGTGCCTCCTGCGATAATTCCGCCATATATTGCAAGACCGCCATTCCAAATTGCGACCATTTCTCCAAGTGTAGCAAAAAGGTTTGCAAAGAAGCCTCCTGCGTCGGTTACAATATATTCCTCTATTTCGAAAATAACATAATAAATTCTTGCGCCTAAAACGCCTGATATTACTGTGAAAAACGCGAGGTCAATAAGGTCGTCGCTCGAATAGCCGTGCTCCTTAAAGCGAAGCCATACATAGGTGATAGCGCAAAGAATGCCTATCATTATTATAAGTCCATACCAAGCGATTTTAAAGTTACCTATTTCAAGGATATTTGTGTTAACCTTAATTTCGCCTATTCCAAGCCCTGGGAATGAAATATAGTGTATTTTAAGTGGCATATATTATTCCTCGCTTTCCTTGCTTAATGGATTTACAACCGACATTGCATAGTACTCTTCCTTATAAAAATCATTGAAAAGCTCGGTTGTATAATCGTAGGTGATTGAGCTAATAATTTCGGGAATATCAAAGATATCAGTTCCCTCTAAATAATTAGTGACAATGTTTTCGGCAATCTCCTCGGTAGAGTCAAAGCTCTTTATATAAAGCGCGTAAATTGTGCGCTTAGCAAGCTCAAAGGATTCTTTATCAAGACCATTTTTCTTTGTTTTTTCAATAAAATCTACAAAATGCTCATAAACTGCCTCAGGATTTGAGGATTCTGTAGATACAACATTAAAGGAATAGAATTCATCCTGTTCAAAATACGAGTCCAAAAGATGAGATATAAGCTTTTTATCGTAAAGCGTGTTATAAAGCTCCGCTGTACGAGAATAAAGCATTTCGTTCAATATTTGAATTGCGTAGAATTTTTTCGCCCTTTCGCTTGGGTCGCTTGGTATGTTGCTATCCTTAATACCTATTGAAAGAATTGGCTTTGAAACAGCAAGGCTACAGGTGCTACGCTTTTTATAAACCTCTTTCGGCTCATTTTCGCACTCATAGTCCCTTATAATTGTCTGCTTTGGTGCTTCCTTGAGCATTTTATCGCAAATTTTTTCAACCTCGTTAACATCAATATCTCCACATACTGCGAGCACCATATTACGAAGATTATAGAAGGTATAATAGCATTTATAAAGCACCTCTGCGGTGATTTTAGCTATTGATTCAATAGTTCCGCCTACATCAATTCTTACTTTATTATGCTTATAAAGCGCCTCTAAAAGTCCTCTTTCAAGCCTTGAGCCTGGATGGTCATCGTACATTCTAAGCTCTTGTCCTATAATTCCCTGCTCCTTTTGTACCGTTTGCTCGGTAAAATACGGATGAGTTACAAAATCAAGCAGATATTCAAGAGATTCATAAAAATTATCTGTTGTTGAGAAAAGATATGCTGTTCTTGCGTTTGAGGTATAAGCATTTGCGCTTGCTCCTGTTTTTGCAAAAAGCTCAAATGCGTCCTCGCCATTTTCGCACTCAAACATTTTATGCTCAAGAAAATGGGCAATTCCGTCAGGAACGCAGGTGAAGTCCTCATCGCCCTCAAGCTTAAATTTGTTGTCTATTGAGCCATATTTTGTGGTAAAGAGCGCGTAGCTTGATGTGAGCTGTTTTGGGAAAACATAAACCTTAAGACCCGATTTATGATCGAAGGTATAATATTTTTCGCCAAGCATTTTATTTTCCTTGGTTATTATTTCAGCCATTTGCGTCCTCTCCCTTCAAGAAATATATTGTATCGAGGGTTATTCCCTTCGCAAATTCTGCAATTTGCTCCTTTGTTGCTTCAAGAACCTTTTTGGCCTCGGTTGTTGGGGTATCGTAATTATTCGAAAGCTCTCGATTTAGGGTCCAAGCCTCCATTGAGAACGAGCTATCATAAATGTTCATATATCCATTTTTAAGGGATTTCTTAGCGCTATCAAGCTCAGTATCGCTGATTTGAGCGTTTTTGACATTTTCAAGCTGTTCTAATATAGCATCTATTGCAACCTGCTTATTTGACGCTTCTATTCCTGCGGTAACGCACATAAAGCCTTCCTTTTGGGTCACGAACGAGCGACAGGTGTAGCAAAGGCTTTTCTTTTCTCTTACATTAACAAAGAGCTTTGAGCTTGGTGAGCCACCGAAAACCTCATTAAAGAGCTGAGCTATATGAAAATCTCCGTCCTCAATAGTTTTTCCTGTTCTAAAGCCCATAACAAGCTTACCCTGAGAAACATCCTGTATTTCCTCTTCGTTTTTAACCTCAGCTGCACATCTTACAATATCTATATCGTCAATTATTTCTGGCTTTCGCTCGATTTTATCAAAGAAAGATTTGAATTTGCTTGCTATCTTATCAATATCTACATTTCCAACGACATATATTTCTATTCTACATTCTCTTAGTGCTTTAAAATAGGCATCGTAAAGCATTTGTTGTTTGACTGAATTTACCTGCTCTACAGTTCCTATTGTTTTGATTGAAAAAATTTCATTTTCGCACATAATCTCAATACAGCGATTTTGAGAATATCTTGCTGTATTATTTATTTCAGCATTTATGATATCAATAAGCTCGCTTTTTTCATCCTCGGTATATTGCGCTGAAAACGCACCATTTTCAAGCAAGGGATTGAATATGATATCACAAAGCAGGTCGATTGCCTCATCTGTAACAGGTGTTTTCTCTGTATATCTATCATTTAGCATATCCGCCAAAACACCAAAAATTTGATATTTTCCTATGCTACTTGTCTTTTTTGCGACTGTTCCTGCATAAAGATATTGCAATTTCTTTTCAAGTGCCATTTGACTTGGGTAGCTTGCGCTTCCGTGTGTTAAAAGGCGAACAAGAAGTGTATTTAGATATGCGCTATCCTTTCTTATTTGGGTTATAAAGTTAAATGAAAAGGTATTTGTCTTGAATTTGTCAGTTTGAATATAATTGATTTTTACGCCATTTGCGATTTGAATTGACTTTGTAATCATTATTTCTCCTAATAATTTAAGTTATATTTAGTTAAAGCATAAGCTATTTAATATTTTACACTATTTTAATGAAATTTTCAATAATATTCTTTACTTTAAATGAAATATATGTTAAAATATATAAAATACGAAAACTGGAGATTAGAAATGGAAAATTTACATATTGCCATTAGAGCCTTTATAGGTGATGTAGAATACAAGGAGCCATTTCCTGTTGGCAATGGTCACATAAATTCTACATATTGCGTATGCACAAACAACAACTCCTATACCCTTCAAAAAATCAACACCAACATTTTCAAGGACCTTGATGGTCTTATGAATAATATTGAGAGTGTTACTCATCATATTAGAAAGAAAAGCATTCAGCTTGGCAGAAACCCTTATCGCTCGACCTTGAAGTTTTTAACTGCTAACACAGGTAAAAGCTATGTTATCGTTGGTGGTGATGCTTATAGAATGTATCACTTTATTGATGATGTATTCAGCATCGAAAAAATGGAGGATCCAAGGCATTTTTAC
>JAFTIV010000044.1 GCA_017456685.1 Clostridia bacterium
CAAAATGCGTCTTAATTTTGGGTGGCTACGATAAGGGCGTGTCCTATGCGCCACTTGCTGAGGCAACAAGAGGGCTTCGCGGTGCCGTGCTGTGCGGTGCAAATGCCGACAAAATTGAGAGCGCAATAAAAAATAATACCCAAATAAAAAAAGCCACGCGCCTTGAGGATGCGGTGATGCTTGCTGTGGAAATGGCAAGAGAGGGAGATGCCGTGCTTTTATCTCCTGCCTCGGCAAGCTTTGATATGTTTAATAGCTATAAGGAAAGAGAACAGAAATTTAAGGAAATAGTAAGAGGACTAAAATGGAAAAAATCAGGGAGCTTTTGAAAAAGATATGCTTTTTGCCAACCGTTTCGAGCAGAGAGCTTGACTATAAGAGTGAGCTTTTTGCGCTCGCTGGCGACTGCTTTGATGAAATGTACGAGGACTCCTTTGGCGACCTTGTGCTTGTTGTAAAATCAAAAAAGCCAAGCGCGCCAAGGCTTATGATAGATGCTCATTTTGATGTTGTAGGCTTTATGGTAAGCAAGGTCCACGAGGACGGCTTTTTGTCGATTAGCCCTATCGGCGGAGTTGATGCTCGCGTGCTTGGCGCATCAGGCGCTATGGTCTATGGTAAGGAGCGCGTCGAGGGTGTGTTTACCTCAACCCCACCTCACCTTTTAAAGGACTCAAAATCGCTTCCAAAAATCGAGGACATATATATTGATTGTGGCGAGGATGCAAGCCTTGTTGAGGTTGGAGATATTGTTACCTATAAGCCCCACTTTACAGAGCTTCTCAATAACAGAGTAAGCGCCACAGGTCTTGACGATAAGGCTTGCGTGTGCGCTATGCTTGATATGGCAATGCACATAGACAAGGAAAGGCTAAATTACGATGTTTACATCGTTATCTCCGCACAAGAGGAAACAGGCAAGGGTGGCGCGCGCTTTATCGCTTACGACATAAAGCCCGATATTGCAATTGTTACCGATGCGTTCTTTGCACGCGGTGAGGACATAGAAAATTGCGATAGCATTGAAATGGGCGAGGGCGCCTATATTGATGCCTCTGCTGTTACAGATGTTTTCTTGACAAGAGGAATTATAAAGGCACTCAGCGCTCGCGAAATTAAGCTACAGGTTGCTTGCGAGCCGTCGCGCACTCACACAAACAACGAGGCAATTTCAATAGCGGGCGCGGGCGTGCGCACGGCGCTTCTTGGTGTTGCCGTTGAGGGAATGCATACCCCGAGCGAGATTGTGAGCCTTGAGGACATAAAATCACTCTCTGGCGCCTTGCTTGAAATTGCATATGGAGAATGGCTATGAACGAAGAAAGAAAAAAACAGCTCCTTTGCGAGCTTGATAAAATCTGCTCAATCCTTGGCCCAAGTGGCTTTGAATGGCGCGTGCGAGATTATATAAGAGCAGAGATAGAGAAGAATATGCCAAGCGGAGCAGAGCTCTTTACGGACAAGCTCGGTGGACTTTATCTAAAAATTAAAAACGAGGGCGCACCCAAGCTTATGCTAAGCGCACATATGGACGAGGTTGGCTTTATGGTCACCGAGATTACCGAGCGAGGCGAGCTAAAATTCGGCTCGGTCGGCGGAATAAATCCTCTTGTGCTTTGCTCAAAGCGAGTTGTCAGCGAAAATGGTATCAAGGGAGTTATAACCTCGAAGCCTATTCATTTGCAGACAAAAGACGAAAGAAGCGAGCGCACGGAAATTCGCAAAATGAGAATTTCAATCGGTGCACGCTCAAGGCAAGAGGCTGAAAAATATGTGTCGGTTGGTGATTATTTCACCTTTGAGCACGATTTTAGGGTGCTCTCAGGCGGGCGAATTGCCTCTAAGGCGCTTGATGACCGCCACGGCTGTCTTGCACTTCTCAATGCAATAAGAGAGCTTGCAAAATCGGGTAAGAAAAGCAGATACGAGCTTTATTTTGCCTTCACCTGTCGCGAGGAGATAGGCGTTAGTGGTGCTTGGTGCGCAAGCGAGCTTGTAAAGCCAGACTACGCAATCGTAATCGAAAGCAAGGCAGTGCTTGATTTGCCAAGCGTTGGCGAGGCAAGGGCAGTAGGTGCTCTTGGTGAGGGTGCGCTAATTTCCTATGCGGACGGTGGCGCGATAATGGACAGAGAGCTAACGGACAGGCTCGTTTCCGTTTGTGAGAAAAACAAAATTAAATATCAAATTAACAGGGCAATCTCGGGCGGAAATGATTCGAGCAACATTCAAAGGGGCGCACATGGTGCAAGGGTTGCGCTGATTTCCGCACCATCAAGATATATTCATTCAAGCACAGGAATTATAGATTATAAGGATTTTGAGGCGATTTGCGACGCAATCTACTCATTTATTACAGCTAAAGAGGATTAAGATGATAAATTTACTAAAGAGGCTAATGCTCACACACGGAGTGTCGGGCAGAGAGAATTTAATTCGCGAGGCGATAAGAAAAGAGGTTGAGCCATACGCAGACGAGGTAACAATTGATGCTATGGGTAACCTTATCGCACACAAAAAAGGAAGTGGAAAGCGCGTAATGTTTGGCGCGCATATGGACGAAATCGGCTATTTTGCAACACATATTCGCTCAAATGGACTTATAAGCGTAGCGCCAATCGGCGGAATAAACCTAATTTCGGGTGCATTTACAGGAGTTGTGAGCGAAAACGGAGCTGTCGGTGTCCTTGGCACGGTGGCTAAGGGCGCACCAGATGCTGATGAGGTCTTTATTGACATAGGCGCAACCGATAAAAGGCAAGCCGAGAAAAGGGTTAAGGTTGGCGATTCCTTTGTTCACACACCCTCAATTACTCACCTTATGGGTACTCGCTATGTCGGCAGACCCTTTGATGATAGAGTAGGCTGTGCAATTCTTATAGAGGTTCTAAAGAATGTAAAAAGCACAGAAAACGATTTGTACTTTGTCTTTACCGTTCAAGAGGAGGTAGGCTGTCGTGGTGCAAGACCTGTAACATACTCGGTTGAGCCAGATATCGCAATTGCTCTTGATGTGACAAGGACAGACGACAAGGGCGGAGATACCCTTAATGTATCAATCGGCAAGGGACCAACTATAAAAATCAAGGATGCAAGCGTAATCTGCTCGCACGAGCTTGTGCTTAAAATGAGAGAGCTCGCACGCGAGGGCAAGATAAAATATCAGGACGAAATGCTCTCAAGGGGCGGAACTGATACCTCATCTATGCAAATTGCCAAAAGAGGCTGTAGAGCAGGTGCAATTTCCATCCCCTGTGGCTATATTCACACAGGAATAGAAATGATTGATATGAAGGATGTAAGGGGCGCTGTTCGCCTTGCAACCCTCATTGCAGAAAGGATTTAAAATGAAGAAATTTTTAATAGCGCTTCTTGCCTTGGCTATGCTTTTCTGCGCATCGTGTAGCGCTCCTGATGCGACCACCGTTGCAAGCTATACCTTGCCTGACGGCACAGCTCAAGAAATAGAAATGAAGCTTGCCTCTAACACGGACATTGTGCAATATTTACTCTATGTTCCAAGCACTTGGGTGATAAAAGACCAAAGCGCCTCGACAGTAGCATATGTGAGCGAGGAAAACAAAACAAGCGTAAGCGTTGCACAATGGAATTTGACAAAGGAATATACAACGATTGATGCGTGGTGGTCGCTTGTCAAGGAGGATTATGTAAAAACAATCCCCAATTTTACCCTTATTGAGGAGGGCACACCTACTACTCTTGGTGGCGCAGAGGCGAAGAATTATATCTATACAGCAACCTTTAGCGGACAGGTGTATAAATACAATGTAGTTGCTTCAATCGACCAAGGAAGCATTCATATAATCACCTATACCTCAACTCCCGAGCTTTATGATAATACCCTTGCAATCTACAAGGAAGCAATTCTCGGTAGCTTTAGGTTTAGTTAAGGAGAAAAACGATGAAAAGAATTTTGATCATAGCACTTTGCGCACTTATGCTTCTTGCGCTCGTTGGCTGTAAGGGCGACGGTGCGCCCGCAGGAATGAAGCTTGCCTCGCATCCCGAGCTTGTTCCATATTCGCTCTATGTCCCCGAGGACTGGGTTGTAGATTATAGCGATGCGCAAAACACAAAGGCTCATGTTTCAAGCGTTAATATGTCAAGCGTGCTCGTTTCTCAGCACCCAAAGGCTGAGGGCACAATTGATGATATTGATAGCTGGTGGGAAAATTACAAGGCAGAGCTTTCCTTAGAGGGAGCCTTAGTTCTTGAACAGGGCGTAAAGGGCACGGTTGATGGCAAGGCATCAAAGAGCTATACCTATAGCGCAACCATCAATGACGAGCTCACTTACAAGTACTATATGACCGCAGTTGAACATAATGGAGAAATTATCGCAATTCTATATGGCGCACCCGAGGGACCTCTTTTTGATGAAACTCTTAGCGTTGTAAAGGACGAAATAATTGCAAATCTTAAGCTTAAATAATATGAGAGAAATATATTTTGATAATAGCGCAACGACCAAAATGTCCGCTCGCGCAATAGAAAAAATGACCTCTGTAGCAAGGGAATGCTACGGGAACCCATCCTCGCTTCACTCCGTAGGCTTAAGTGCCGAGAGGGCAATAGGCGAGGCAAGAGGAATAATTTTGTCCTCGCTCGGTATTTTGCGTCCTCAAAGAGGTGAGCTTGTGTTTACCGCAGGTGGCACAGAGGCGAATAATATGGCAATTATCGGCACAGCCCTTGCCAAGGCTCGCCGTGGCGGAGAAAAAATTATAATCACCGAGGGAGAGCATTCGTCAGTAGAGGAGTGTGCAAAATATCTTGAGAATAAGGGCTTTACGATAGTGCGCGTTCCAACAAGGGGCGGAGAACTTGATATTGACTTTATAAGGGCTAATTCCAAGGGGGCAATCCTTTGTAGCCTTATGCATGTAAATAACGAAACAGGCGCGCTCTACGATGTGAAAACAGCATTTGAGGTGGTCAAGGAGCAAAGCCCTGACTGCATAACTCATATGGATGCAGTCCAATCCTATCTAAAGGTCAAATTTACAAAAAAATCAGTCGGCGCAGACCTTATTTCTCTAAGCGCCCACAAGGTAAATGGAGCGAAGGGAGTAGGCGCACTTTATATCGCACCCGAGCTGTTGAAGGCTAAAAAAATCACCCCCGTTATCTTGGGTGGTGGACAGGAATTTGGGCTTCGCTCAGGCACGGAGAATGTTTATGGAATTTGTGCCTTTGGCGAGGCGGTAAGGGAGCACACAGAGCGCCTTAATGATGAAATCGAGACAATGAGGGAGCTAAGAGAGTACATAATCTCGCATCTTCCAAGCGAGATAAGGGCTAATCTTCCAAAGAAAAGCGCTCCTCATATAATCAACATCACTTTGCCCAAAATTAAGAGTGAAACCGCGCTTCACGCGCTTAGCGCAAGAGGAATTTTCGTGTCCTCTGGCTCGGCTTGCTCGTCTAATTCTGCGCACAAGGCTTCACGCGCGCTCGTTGCCTTCGGTCTTACTGAGAATGAGGCAGATAGCTCGCTGAGAATTAGCCTCTGCCCGCAAAGCACCAAGGATGAGGCAGACGCGCTGATTGAGGCACTTTATGAAATTATAAAACAGCTCGCAAGAAAATAATCAAGCGAGAAAGGAGTAATTATGGCAAGCATTTATAGCTCTTGGGGAAGCTGTGTTGGCTCCGTTAGAGGAAGCACAATTTATAACAGCGCTGATCAAATCGTCGGCTCGTTTAGCTGGGGAACAATTTACAACTCCTCGGGAAGCTGTGTAGGCTCTGTAAGAGGCGACGATATCTATAACTCGGCAGGAAGCAGGATAGGCTACATAAGCTGGGGCAGAATTTACAACTCAGCAGGAAGCTGTGTAGGCTCATATTCGGGCTGTGGCGCAGGTGAGGCAGGAGCTGCCGCGCGCTTACTTGGGCTTTTATAATTTATAATCATAAAAGGGAAGCGGATTAGTCCGCTTCCTTTTCGTTGCCCTTTATTTCCTCTCGCAGGTAAGAAAGCGCCTCTGTAAGCCCGCCAAGGCTATCAATAAGCCCACTCTCAACCGCCTCTCGTCCGTCGATTATAGAGCCTGTATCTGTCGCGATTTGGTCGGTACACATCATATAATTTCGAAGCTTTTCTTCCTTTATATTAGAATGCGCGCACACGAAGGAGATAATTCTGTCCTGCATTCGCTCAAAATAGTAATAGGTCTGTGGCGCCCCAACAACCATTCCGCTAACTCTTACGGGGTGTATAGTCATTGTCGCACTTGGAACAATAAATGAACGGCGCGCGCTTACCGCAAGAGGTACGCCTATTGAATGTCCGCCACCAAGCACAAGGGAAGCGCTCGGCTTGCTCATGCTTGCAATAAGCTCCGCAATGGCGAGCCCAGCCTCTACATCTCCGCCCATAGTGTTAAGCACAAGAAGCACGCCTTTTACGCTCGGGTCCTGCTCAAGAGAGGCAAGGAGTGGAATTAAATGCTCGTACTTTGTAGCCTTTTGGTCCTGTGGCAAAATATAATGCCCCTCAATCTGCCCTATAATGCTTATGCAATGTATTCCCTCGTCCTCGCTTGTGCCGAGCTTTATTATATTGTCAAGCTCGCTATTCTTATCTTGAAGCTTTTCGTTTTCCATATAAATCTCCTAATATCTTTTATTGCTTATTATTTATAAAAAAGGAGAAAAATATTCAAAAGCGTATCTAAATTTACCCTAAAAAAGCCTTGAAATCCCTTTGAAATCGGGCTTTTTCAAGATTTTAAAAAAAATTCAAAAAAAGTTTAAAAAACCTATTGACAAAAGTTTTTTGTAGTGATATAATAGCAAGGCTGACGCAGAGGAAGCGTTGGTGAAAAGATCCTTGAAAATTGAACAAGAAGGAATTAGTTAAGATAACTAAGTACAAAGACGGAACTCTTAAAAGATTCTTTTAGAGAAACTCAAAACAAGTAATTAAAGTAAAGAGCTAAACAAAGGCTTTAAAAATGGTTTAAGCGCGGAAGCGATTAAATAAAATTTTTAGAGAGTTTGATCCTG